>NZ_JBFRPJ010000069.1:0-150237 GCF_041471945.1 Vibrio sp. 10N.261.51.A4 | reverse complement strand
TTCGAGCAAGGCACGAACAGTGGCGATTACCAGATGGTGATGACCGACGGTTACGGCTCGACAGCGGAAGCGACGGTGACCCTGAAAGAGAGCAACGTGAACGAGGGCCCAGTAGCGATTGATGACACATATGAAACTCATAGTGAGACGCTGCTCTTCTCTGAGTCCTTTGAAAACATGACAAACACAGGTCGTTGGACTGTAGTAACTGGCGACGAACTAGATGATTGGGAAGCAACAAATGGTCTAGAGATTCAGCGTGACGGTCTCATAGCTGAAGCGACAGACGGTGACTACCTCGCTGAGCTTGATGTTCATCAAAACACCGCGATCACAACAAATATTAATACGTCAGACCAAGATAGCGTGCGTGTTGAATTTGATTACAACCCTCGACGAGACGGTAATTCATCTTCTGACATGACGTTTAAAGTCGGTGACACGTTAGTTACTGTTCACGCAGATGGATCTCTATCGGGTGCCGACGGACTTAATGTCCAAATAGGGCAACCTGACGCAAATGGTTGGTATAAGATCACGGCTGAGTTCGAAGTCCAAGGGGACGTTACGGACCTTACATTTGCAGGTGCTGGAGCTTCAGATAGCTATGGTGCGTTGTTAGATAACATTACAGTGACAGGTATTAATCAATCTAAACTTGTTACTGCTGAAGACACGTCTATCACGATTTCTTTTGATGAATTGTTAGCGAATGATACTGACATTGATGGTGATGAGCTCTCAATTGTTGTGGGTTCAATTACCTCCGCGACTAATGGTGAGCTGTTTGTCGACTACACAAACAATACAATTATATTCACACCGGATACCGACTATAACGGGGAGGCAACTTTTAAATATAAAGTGACCGATGGGAACGGTGGGGAAGACGAAGCAGAAGTTACGCTTAATATTACTCCTGTGAACGATGCACCAGTGCTGATAGGTGATTTGTTGGGTGAAGTGGATGAAGAAGGCAGCTACACCATTACGGCTGAGGACTTAGGCTACACGGACGTTGACGATACAGACACAGGCGTGACCTTCACGGTCGGCAACGCGAGCAACGGCACAATCTTAGTGAACGGCGTCGCGTCGAGCAGCTTCACGGTGGCGCAGTTGGCGGCGGGTGAAGTGACGTTCAAACATGACGGCAGCGAAACCAAGTCGGCGTCGTTCGATGTGAATGTTGAAGACGGCAACGAAGATGGTAGCACACCGGTAGACAGCACTTTCAACTTGACGGTGACGCCAGTGAATGATGCGCCGGAGCTGACAGGTGATCTGGCGGCGGAAGTGGACGAGGCAGGCAGCTACACGATCTCGGCAGCTGACTTGGGTTATACAGACGTTGACGATACAGACACAGGCGTGACCTTCACGGTCGGCAACGCGAGCAACGGCACAATCTTAGTGAACGGCGTCGCGTCAAGCAGCTTCACGGTGGCGCAGTTGGCGGCGGGTAAAGTGACGTTTAAACATGACGGCAGCGAAACCACGTCGGCGTCTTTCGATATTAACGTTGAAGACGGCAACGAAGATGGCAGCACACCGGTAGACAGCACGTTCAACTTGACGGTGACGCCAGTCAACGATGCGCCTGTAGCCATCAGTGATTCTTACAAAAACGTTCAAGAAACCATATTGCTCACTGAGTCATTCGAAAATATGGCAAACCCAGCGGGTTGGACGGTTGTTTCTAAAGACCCATCAGAGGTATGGGACTTTACTAATGGTATAGAGATTGAGCGAGACGGCTTAATTGTTGATGCTACCGACGGTGATTTTTACGCAGAGCTAGACCCACATAAAAACACGGTGATGACGACATCAATTGATACGTCGGATCAAGACTCTTTGAGGGTAGAGTTCGATTATAACCCTCGCCAAGACGGCAACTCGTCGTCTGATATGACTTTTACTGTTGGGAATACAACTATTACGCTGCATGCGGATGGAACAGTGACTGCTCCAGAAGGCATTTCTGTAACACTAGATGGTCCGGATAACAAAGGTTGGTATCAAGTAAATGCTGAGTTTGATGTTAGTAGTGATGCTACTTTAATCGCTTTTGCTGGTGAGGGTGAATCTGATTCGCTTGGTGCGTTTATCGATAACATTACAGTTACCGGAATAGATGCACCCAAACTCATAACGGAAGAAGATCAGGCTCTTACTATTAGTGGTAGTGAGCTGTTAGCCAATGATTTCGATGTTGATGGGGATGACATAACCATTTTTTCTGTCAACGCAACCGATGCTACAAACGGTTCTGTTCTGCTGATAGATGGCAATGTCGTGTTTGAACCTAACCAAGACTTCAATGGTGAAGCGACTTTCGAATACACCATTGTTGATACTCATGGTGAAAAAAGCACTACGACAGTGACCGTTAATGTCACACCAGTAAATGATGACCCTATCGCGAACGATGATTCAAGAGCGTTAGGTGATAACCTGATCGTCAATGGTAGCTTTGAAGACTATGAATCGGTATCAAATGCCGGTTGGGGTTCTCGAATCGACCAACTAGATGGTTGGTCCTACGATGCAAGAACTGGTGCTTTAGATTCAGTTCAAGAAGGCTATGCTGTTGATGAAACAGACGGCGATCGTATGATTGATATGGAAGGTAATGGTGACAATGTAACCCTTACTCAACAAATTCAAGGTGTAGAAAGCGGTACCTTATACCAACTGTCTTTTGATACGGCAATGTACGAAAGATTGCCGAGTGCTGAGCTTGAGGTCATTTGGAACGGCGAAGTTGTTGCTACGATCACCCCTGAAAGTAACATAATGCAAACCCAGTTATTGGAATTATTAGGTGGGAGTGGAGATGGTTCAAATACCCTTTCATTTAGAGAAGTTGGCACTGAAGGCGACAAGAGTGGGACTTATCTAGACAATATCAAATTTCAAGAAGTGATTAAAAATCTTCAGACACAAGAAGATGTAACTCTCGATATACCTAGTAGCGAGTTACTTTCGAATGACTCTGATGTTGATGGTGATACGTTAATCATTTTAGATAGTTTAGTGATTGATCCAACATACGGTCAGGTTGAGTTAGTTGAGCTACAAGATGGTTCTCAGACCGTTCGTTACACTCCAGCGGATGACTTCAATGGTATCGCTACGTTTACTTACACAGTTTCTGACGGTAAAGGTGGTACTGATTCCGCCGTGGTTACGATTAATGTCACTCCAGAAAATGATGCTCCAATATTTGTCAAAGATGGAGTGCCGATTGGCGATACTGATCAAATAAGTGTATCGACTAAAGAGGATAACTCTGTATCTGGTAAGGTTACTGCAACCGATATTGACGACACTGACCTGACTTACACGGTGAGCCAACCTACAAACGGTAGTGTTGAGATCGACCCTGAAACGGGCGAGTGGAAGTACACTCCGAACAACGAGTTTGATGGAGATGATTCATTTGTTGTTGCCGTGTCGGACGGTAACGGTGGTACAGATACGGTTGTAGTGAATGTTGATGTATTACCTGTTGCTGAGCTAACAGTTACTGCTGGCCAACCAGTGACAGAAGCAGAAGATGCTTTCTTATCATTTGAAATCAACCTAGATGAGCTTGTCTCTGAGAACGTTGGTCTTGCTCTTACACTAGGGTCGGCAGGGGATACTGCAACTAAAGGTGTCGATTACGAAGACAAGATCTACGTTAAAGATGGACAAGATTATAAAGCGCTTTCAGATCAGGAGCTTGCCGATCTTATTATTGCTAGCGGCTCTGATAGCTTAGAAGTCTTCATCAAGGTTCTTGATGATAAATTGCTTGAGGGTGAAGAGACTGTAACTCTAAATGCTAGCTCAACTAGTGAGTTTGTTGAAAATGACAAACAGGACTCAGGTACAGCTAAGATTGTCGATGAGACAGACACAAACGACAAAGATACCGTTACAGTTGGGCTGACTGGTCCCGATTCAGTTATTGAGGGTGATAAGACAAGTCCATTTACGATTACGCTAAGTGAGCAAGTGCCTGAAGATAGTGTGGTTACTCTTCAGTACTCTTACACAAATGCGAGCAATGAAGATATTGTTGAAGTTATAACTGTAAACGTAGACGCAAATACAAATACAGCGACCTTTGAGATTCAAACTGAACAAGACAACGAATACGAAGTTGGACAAGAGTTTAACGTTAGTGTTGTATCCGTAACCCAAGATGGTACCGATGTATTTGAGAAGCTAGATACTTCTAGTGCTGATAAAAATGTAGCTATTGACGATAGCCATGATAACCCGCCAAAAGCTGAAGACTTCTCTATTTCTCTCAATGCAGATGGCTCTTCGCAAGTTATTTTCGATACCGGGATGGGGACTATCGAAGGTGATGGTACAGACCATATTTCTGATAATGAAGATGATAACGATAATGACGCAGATACAAATCTCGGCGTGATCATCACAGAGCTGCCTGATTCAGGAACTCTTTACTATGTCGATGGTAATAACAAGGTTGAAGTGGTAGTTGGGCAGACGTATGCAGATCCTAACAACATCGTTTATGAAGATGACCAAGAATCAACGGGCTTCTTCTTAGGTGTTGATGATACATCCACATTAGATAAAGGCCCTCATAGCACTGCAGAGTTCCATAACTGGGGTGATGAAGTAGATGCGTATACTCGCGAACTGAAGTTTGATAATGGTGATGTCGTCACCATTACCTCGGAAGGTCGAAATAACGTTGACGCTAAGCCTTTAGTGCAAAACAACAGTCAGCAAGGCCATATGGGTTTCGGTATTGCATCGACTAATCGCGGTATTCACCAAGACGAGGCGATCAACATTGATTTCTCTTCTCGTCCAGCGGACTCAGTAACGGTTGGTCTAAGTGGTTTGGGTGGTTGGTTTGCCCCAAATGCTGATGATAGTGTTCAATCAAGAGCTGAGATTACAGTCACCTTTGATTATGGTAATGGTGTCACAGAAGACAAAACCTTCCTTTATGATGACACCCACAATAATCAAAATGTCACGATTGTCGCTCCTGAAGGTGCTGAGATTGTTTCGGTGGAAGCAAGCACACAAGGACCAGGTAACTGGGAGCTGACTTCTCTTGAAGCTAAGGCGTCAGATTCATTCGAATATAAAGCGGTAGACAGTGATGGTAACGAAAGTGAAGTTAAGACAGTTACTATCGATAAGTCTGGTGATCTGAATGCGAATAACGATCCGCAAGGCTTCGAAGTTAAACTGGGTGAGTTCAGTGAAGACAACGACTCTCCATGGTCAGCCGAAGGCGCTGAGCTAAATGCTAGCTTCAATGGCCAAGATAAAGACTTCGCACACAGCGGCATTAAGATTGGTGTTGCCGGCAAAGTAGGTGGATTGGGTGCTCAGATTGAATATGATCGCGCAGAGCAGCAATCTGAGAAGTTTGAAATCAACTTAGATAGCCCTGCTACTCAGTTTACATTTTCAGTATCTAACTTGTTTAAAAACGAAGGTAATGACGGTGATTTCACTGATAACCATGAACAAGGCAGTTGGGTAGCGTACCTCAATGGCGTAGCGGTTGCAGGTGATACGTTTATTGCTGAAGACGGTAACAATAAAGGTACTTACGAAATAACACCGCTTGGTCCTGATGGTACTCCAATCGCGTTTGATACTGTGGTATTTGAAGCAACTGAGTATTCCAACCAAGCAACGAATGATAATGATGCGTCAGATTACTTCCTAACTGGTTTTAAAGCCTCTAGTGAAGGCGCGTATGCAGTGAATCAAGGCGGCATTCTTGAGATTCCAACATCGAAGCTTGCTGGCATTATCGGTTCTGAGCTTCTAAATAACGATATCGATTCAGATGGCGACAATCTACGTATTACCTATGTATACGGTGAAACGGAAGGTAATGCGTATATCAAAGACGGCATCGTATACTTTGATTTAACTGGCGATGATTTTGTCGGTGAAACAACGTTTAAATATCAGGTTACTGATGATAATGGCCAAATCGCGAGTGCTGAAGTTAATGTTATCGTCAACCCTTTACCGACTCCTTCTAGTGTTGCGTCTGTAGACCTGCTAGCAGACTCAGTAGTTGAAGGTGATGATCTTGGCTTTAAAGTAATTCTGGATTCAAGTGCACTTGTTGAGTCTGTATTGGACGTTACTTTTGGTAAGAACACGGATGCTGCGAATGATTCGGGTGAAGAAAAAGATCTCGACTTGAGTCAGGTTCGTTTTACTAATGGCGTCACCTATGATCAGCAAAGTGGAAAACTGATTGTCCCAATTGGAGTGAAGGACTTTGCAATCTTGATTCCGACAATTGATGACAGTCTCCATGAGATCGCTGAAACCTACACCGTGACTGTTGATGGTGAATCTGCAGTGGGCAGCATTACTGATAACGATGAAGCTCCAACTATCGATACAGTGAGCAACGCGGTTAATCCAAATAATGAACAAGTAATTGAAGGCGATGTAGCTGTCTTCACCGTGAACCTAGTTAACACAAGCAGTCAAGAGACTCAATTCGACTGGTCGTTAAACTCCGGTTCTGCCGAGCTCGGTGATAACAAAGATTTCACCGACAACGTAGAGTTCACTGAGGGAGTGACGCTTGTTAATGGTCAGCTTGTTGTGCCTGCGGGAGTAACGTCGTTTGACATCAAGGTACCAACTAACGAAGACGGCATTGATGAGTTAAATGAGAACTTCACGCTCGAAGTGGGTGGTAAGCAAGGTATTGCGACGATCATTGATAACGATGAAGCACCGCAAGCACAGGACTCACATGTCATTGGCGATGAGGCACAAGCCCAAGGTTCATCGATTACGTTTAAGTGGGCCGATTTCAATGTTTCTGACGCAGATTCTAGTGAATTGTCGATTGTTATCACTAGTGCTCCAGGTGCGGGTGATATGTATCTGTACAACGAATCTACTGATGAATGGGTTCTGTTAAATACTGAAACGATTGGTACAGGAGTATCAGTAAGCCAAGAGCAGATTGAACAAGGTTTCTTGATATTCAACCCAGTAAGCTATGAATCTAGTACATCAATGTTTGATGAAGATAATGTAGTAACTGGTAATAATCAGCAAGATTATGCGGAGTTTAACTACCACAGTTCTGATGGCATCAACACCAGCTCTAGTACGACGATGTCGATTGATATTCGCCCTGATACGACACTTGCCAAGTTAGTTGTAGAAACACCAAATGTAGATTTAGATGAAGGTTTTAAGTTAGAGCAATGGGAGAACCTAGACTTTGATTACAACAATGGTAGCGGTGTCGCTCCGGACGTTGTTGAACAAGCAATCGAGTCTGCAGGTGTTGCCAACACTTCAGAAGTTACACAGACGCCAGACTTTGGCACTCAGAACTCTCCAGCTATCGAAAACATTTCGAGCAAACTTACTGGTTTGGTATTCCTAGTTGCTGGTGAGTCATACGTGTTTAGCGGTCATGCAGATGATTCATTTAGACTTGAAGTCGGTGGTGAAACCATGGCCTCTCAAACTTGGGGCGGAGGCGGTACCTATGAGTCTTCAGCCTTTGTACCATCGGCATCTGGTTGGTACACAATTACTGCATTCCACGACAACGAGGCTGGTCCAGGTAATGCCACTATCAGTGTCGCAGTTGGTGGTAATGAACCCGTAGACTTTAACACGGACAACTTCGATATTGTTCCGGATGTAAGTTCGCTTGAGGATAAAGTTAATATCGGGGCACAGGTTGAACATGAATCCTTAGAGGGTGGTTATTACCCAGCGTTCGATATTAATGAAGGGCTGGAAGATACCTTTATCAATGTCTCTAAGATAACTACGCAGCTTGTTGATACCGATGGTTCAGAGACGTTGAGACTCGTCGTGTCCGGTTTGCCTGAAGGTTCAATTGTTAAACTTGGAGATCAGGAGCTTGTTGTTAATGCTGATGGTGAAGTTGATATATCTGCTTGGTTAACATCAAATGGTACTGCCGAAACAGTGCTCGCTGATCTGATGATTCAGGTTGATGAGCCAGGCACTTATAACGTTAAGATTGAAGCGATTTCAGACGAGATTGTCGGAGATACCAGTGAGATTTCGAACGGGGCCTTCGACTTGATTGTTCATCCAGTGTCTGTTGGACCGGATGCTGAGAGTAAGGAAGCCTTTGGACAAGAAGATACTATTTTAGTGCTATCGATTGATGATTTTGGGATTGAGTCTGGCAACGATATAGTGATAACTCATCAACCACTCGATGGAGCGTTGGTGATTAACCTTGGTACTGTTCAAGAGCCAAATTGGCAGCCACTAAACTCGAGTCAGATTACATCGGCTCAATTAATTTCAGGCGTGATCGGCTTTAATCCAGATGCTAACGAATCTGGTTATGACGGCTTTAATGTTGATGGTGTAGGCAATAAATCGAATGACTACGCTGAAATTAAGTTCAAGGCTGTAAACGAGAATGGTACGTCAGAAGAGCATACGCTTACGGTAGATATTACGCCTGTGGCTGATGCCCCATTAGTAGCTGTTTCCATTGGGGATATTACCTTTTCCAACGGTATCGACGTATATCAAGAACTTGTTGGGTTCTCCCAGTTGACTACTACAGAGAAAAACACACTACTTACAGAACTTAAATTAGATGGTTTTGAGGAAGGCAGAGTACTTAACGCGGATATTCATGAGCACTTACATCAAGGCGGATCTAAGGACAAGCTTTATGTTGGTGACCAAAGTCAGGACTCGGACCACTATATAGGTGGTGCGGGCAACGATTGGTTCGTATCAGGCGCTGGAAATGACAAAATTGAAGGTGATGAAACTACCAGTGATATAGGTGTCGATGGGTATGACACTGTAATTTACTCAGGTCCAGTTTCTCAGTACATAATCACAGATCTAGGCGATCATGGTGGAGGTGTCGGCCACTGGCTAGTGCGAGATACGAAGGGGACCGATACACCTAATGATCAATATACTCCTTCTGATGAAAATGGAGACCACTTATATGAAATTGAACGATTGATTTTCTCTGATGCTATCGTTGAACTAAACAACATAGATGGAAGCTATCGTATTGTTCAACAACAGGAAATCCCTGTCGATATAACGGTTTCTTTGCAAGATACGGATGGCAGTGAAATCATTAAAGGTGATTCGGTTACGGTGAGTGGTATTCCGTCAGGGGCGAAACTGTATGTAGATGGAGTACTGCAAACGCCAGTCAATGGTACAAGTAATTACATACTTGCACTTGCTGTTGATGCAGCTGGAGTTGTGGGGACGGTAAGTGCTCAATTAGTATTCCCGGCGGATTATACTGGAAATCGTGATTTTGGTATTACAGTTGAAGCAGTTAGTGAAGAGCAATATGTTACGGGAGCGGACAAATTTGCAAGCTCTACGGCAACTGCAGAAATTGAGGTTCCTGAGCCCGTAACACCAACCACGATTAGTTCTTCTGGAGATGTCACCGACACGATTACCGTAGATGGAGCTGACCTTCAATGGCAGAAGCATCAATTCTCTGTTGGGAATACAGAAAATGAGAGAACATCAACGTTTGATAATACAAACACCGATTACCTTGTTGATGTTGGCAAAGGTGGTGATTACGTTCAACTAGGAGGTGGAAACGACACGGTTTACCTTGGGGGGAGTGAGTCATTAGCCAAGAACCCTAAAGACGGTGCGGCTGAGCGTGATGATTTTGTATCGGAAGGCGATAGTTATAGACCAAGTATGAATAAGAATGACAGCATCGATATTGCTTTCACTGGTGACGGTAACGATACAGTTTACGGACAAGCAGGTATCGACGCTATCGATGGTGGTACTGGTAATGACTACTTAGATGGTGGGAGTGGTGATGACGCACTTAAAGGTGGAGTTGGTCAAGATACGCTGATTGGTGGTCTCGGAAACGATATCCTTATTGGTGGTGATGACGCTGATATATTCAAGTGGGTTGATGGTGATTTAGATGGAAGTACCGATCGAATCTCCGATTTTAGCATCGCGGAAGGAGATAAGGTTGATTTGTCTGACTTATTTGCTGATGCGCCAACTCAACAACAAGTCACTGAGTTGTTAGACAACATCGAGGTTGAAGGAGGCGAAGTTAACTCCGCCATGGTTGTAGAAAAAGATGGGCAGCAAGTTAAAATTGAATTTGATGGCCTCTCCACTGCAGACTTGACGAATAGTTTGTCTGACATCCTAGTTATTAAAGACGATTGAGTTTGCTGATACTAATAAAAAACCGAGATTGAAGAATCTCGGTTTTTTATGAACTGTAACGCTGTTTCTTAGACTGGTAATTTGTATTTAAAGAACCTTACAAGCAAAACCTTTTAGGTAGAAGCCTTCTGGGTAAGCAGTGTCAGTTAGATGGTCAGCTGCTTGCTCGAAGCGTTCTACGAACTTAACAGTGCGGCCTGCGTCTAATGCTGCATCAGCGATGATTTTTTGGAACAAATCAGTACCCATTAAGCCAGAGCAAGAGTAGGTGAGTAGAGTGCCACCTGGTTTCAGGATTTGCATCGCAAGCATGTTAACGTCTTTGTAGCCGTTAGCGCCTGAAGTTAGGTTATTCTTGCTTGAAACAAACTTTGGTGGGTCCATGATCACTACGTCAAACTTAGTGCCTTGATCACGGTACTCACGAAGCAGTTTGAAAACGTCAGCGTTTAGGAATACAGCGCGCTTTTTCGAGATATCAAACTCATTAAGTTCAGCGTTGAACTTAGCGGTATCAAGAGCAAGTTGAGATACGTCAGCGTTGATAACACGCTTCGCGTCGCCTTTAAGTGCGTAAAGGCCAAAGCCACCTGTATATGAGAAACAGTTAAGGACATCTTTGCCTTTAACGTACTTCATCGATTCTTTGCGGCTATCACGTTGGTCCATGTAGAAGCCTGTTTTGTGGCCTTCCATAATGTTCACGCTGATTTTAACGCCATTTTCTTCAATCACGATAGATTTTGGTGGCTCTTCACCATGAAGAACGCCGACAACTTGTTCTAGGCCTTCTTTCTTACGAACTGCCACGTCTGAACGCTCGTAGATGTTGCAGTCAGGGAAGCACTCGATTAACGCTTCAACCAATACGCTTTTGTTAAACTCAGCGCCAGCACTTAGCAGTTGGCAAACAAGAAAGTCTTGGTATTTGTCGATTGTGATACCTGGTAAGCCATCAGACTCTGCGGCCGTTAGGCGGTAGCCCGTTAGACCATCACGTTCGATAATGTCTTCTCGTAAAGACTGTGCGTCTTGAATTCGTTTTACGAAGAACGCCTTGTTGATCTCTTCTTTTTCAAATGTCCAAACACGAGCTCGAATTTGAGATTCTGGTGAGTAAGCCGCTTTTGCAAGCCACTGACCATTTTGAGCATATACGTCTACAGTTTCACCTTGTTTTGGTTCGCCTTCGACCTTATCGATACCGCGTGAAAATACCCAAGGGTGTTTGCGGCGTAGTGATTTATCTCGGCCTTTAGCTAGATGAATTGAAGGAGTCATAATTTACTCTGTTTGTTGAATTTGAAGGAGGGGTATTGTCGGGGAAGTGCAGGTGAAAAGCAAATAAGAAAGGGCTGCAGAAGCAGCCCTAGTAATGATTAATCAACACATTGTGGTGGATATCAGTATTAAGCTTTAAGACCTGTCAGCAAACCTTCCATCGTATCGCTTTGTTTACGAAGTTGGTCAACATTGGAATTACTCTTACTGATCATCTCGCAGATACTGTCTGATTGATGGCGAATCTCTTCAACACTCTGTGCAATGTTGTCAGCGACTACGCCTTGTTCTTCAGCCGCGGTAGCAATTTGAGTGCTGCTATCTGAAATAGACTGGTTTTTTTCCGCTAATGAACCGATCTCGACGTTCACTTCTGACATCAGTGTTTGGCCTTCGTTAGCATTGTTCACCGTGACTTCCATCAGCTTGGTCAGTGATTGACTGTTACGTTGTAATGATTCAATCATGCTTTGGATTTCAACCGTTGCTTGCTGAGTACGACCGGCAAGGGCACGAACTTCATCGGCAACAACAGCAAATCCACGACCTTGCTCGCCAGCACGTGCGGCTTCGATAGCTGCGTTCAACGCTAACAGGTTAGTCTGTTCAGAAATACCGTTGATGGTTGTGACTACTTCATCGATCTGCGCCGCGTTGGCATCCAGTTCTTCTACTGCTTGTGAAGCGGACTGGATCTCTTGAGATAGGCTAGAGATAGACTCCAGTGTATTTGAAACCTTGACTTGACCGCTCTGAGCAACGCCGCGAGCGTCCATCGTTTGTGAGCTAGACGCATGAGCAAGGGTAGCGACTTCGCGAATGGTAGCCGCCATTTGTTCCGTTGCACTTGCTAAGCTATTCAGGTGTTCTTGTTGGTTACCTGAGATGTCTGAACTTTGTTGTGTTGACTGGTTCAAGTCCGAGCTGATCTGCTGCATGAGAGCGACAGACTCTTGGATTGATAGAACCATGTTTTGTTCACGCTCCGCAACTTTATCGATTGTAATCGCGATTTCACTGAACTCGTCACGAACTAAGAAGTAGTTCATGCGGCAAGTTAAGTCGCCATTCGCAAGCGTGTTCAGAGCTTTGTTCATAGAGAACATCGCGCCGCCAATAAAGGTCATGATGTAGTAAACACCTAGTGCGATAAGCGTTAGGGTTACAGCGATGATAGAAACCTGAGTCGTCGATAGAGCAGACCAAAGGTTTTGGTCATGGTTAGCAACTAGGCTGAACGCTCCATTCATCACTGAAACAGAACCAGCACCGTAGCCTAAAGAGATGGTTTCAGAGCTGCTGACAAGCTGAGCTACTTGATCTTTAGTGAGTTGACCCGCTTCGATAAGCCCTTTCATCAAGAGCATTTCTTCTTGATAAAGGTGAGCAAGTAAAGAGTCCGCGGCACTATCTAAAACGAGAGTTAATATAACCAGGGCGAGAAGAGGCAATAAGAAGAGTAGATAGAACTTTTCTTGGATTTTTAGGTGAATGAGATATTTGTCAATCCAACGAAATGGGATTTCTTTCATAATCGTTATACTCGAAGTAAGTCCACCAATAAGCGGTGAATGAATAGAAACTCGACTATATCATTCATATAATTTATGAGGCAACGTTATGGAAAGTTCACAATATATTTTTGTCGTGTCAGGCGTAGTTCAATGTGTTGGGTTCCGTTACCACACCAGTAGGCAGGCGCAAGCTATGGGTCTCTCAGGTTATGCAAAGAACTTAAATGATGGTCGAGTTGAAGTGTTAGTTGTCGGAGAGAGTCAGCAAATTGAGAAGTTACATGCTTGGCTCTATATTGGCCCTTCGAGCGCAACAGTAGACAACGTTGTGATGCATCAAGTTAAAGATAGTGAGCGCCAAGACGTACGCATAGGGGCGTTTAAAATACTGTAGTTGTAGCACTACAGTATTTTATATTGAACGTAACTTAATGACCTAAAGCGGGTTAGGTTTTACAAGCACTTTGCTGGTTTAGGTAAACCGGCGAGCTTGGTCGCTTGTTTTGCAGGGCCTTTTTTGAATAACTTGAAAAGGTACTTACTATTGCCTTTTTCTGGGCCGTGAGCTTTTTCCATTGCTTTAACGAGCATGCGAACCGCTGGTGAGGTGTTGAACTCTTCGTAAAAGCTCCTTACAAAATGTACGACTTCTAAGTGTGCATCTGTAAGTTCAATCGCCTCGTCTTGAGCAAGAATTTCAATCATGCCTTCTTCCCATTGCGTGTAATCCAATAGGTAGCCTTGAGCGTCGGTTTCGATTTGCTTGCCGTTATATTCAAACATGTTTAATCCAGAATCCAATTAACTATGCGGATAGGGTACATGACCAAGTTTGTCTTTCTCAACAGAAATTGTAGCTATCCAATGAAATATCGTACTTATAGATACAAAAAAGCCCAAGAGGTAGGCTCTTGGGCTAGATATTCTTCAATGATGGGAACGATTAGTCGTCGCTGCCCATGATGCCTAGGATGCTTAGTAGGCTGATGAAGATGTTGTAGATCGATACGTACAAGCTGATCGTTGCAGAGATGTAGTTTGTTTCACCGCCACGAATGATGTTTTGCGTTGTAAGCAAGATAACACCAGTCGAGAACAGGATGAACATACCGCTCATTGCCAATGATAGTAGAGGCATTTGTAGGAAGATGTTTGCAACCATACCTACAAGTAGTACTACGAAACCCGCTAATAGCATGCCATTAAGGAACGACAGGTCACGCTTAGTTGTTAGTGCGTAAGCTGATGCGCCCATAAACGCCAGTGCTGTACCGCCAAGTGCAGTTAGGATGACATCACCCATGCCTGCGCCAACGTACATGTTTAAGATTGGACCGATGGTGTAGCCTAAGAAACCTGTAAATAGGAATGTGAAGACTAGACCCATGCTGTTGTCACGGTTCTTTTCTGTTAGGAAAAGTAGGCCGTAGAAGCCAACGAGCATGATAATAAGACCCGGGCGAGGAAGGTTCATCGCCATGGATACGCCTGCTACAACAGCAGACCAAAGTAGTGTCATAGACAGTAATGCGTAGGTGTTACGCAACACTTTATTGGTTTGCAGAGCACTTTCTTGAGATGCTGTGCGTGAAAACATAGGGCTGTTCATAATCTTCCTCGTAAGGTGACTTCAATAGTTATTAGTACATTTATGGGGGTGAAAGTTCGAAAAATCAAGTCTCTCATTCCTCTTGTATGCGTAAAATAATAATCAAAATAGTCGGTTAAGTGTTTCTGAAGGTGTAACAAAGTATTTCTTAAAGTGCAGTTAAGGTTCGTTGTTCAATTTTAATCGCACTGAATCGCTGTTTATAATCTTGAAAAACTAATTATAACACTGAAAACAAAGAGGCGACCTAAGCCGCCTCTGTAGTTTATGCATCATAACACATTAGTGGTGTAAGATTTGGCTTAAGAAGTTCTGCGTTCTGTCTGATTGTGGGTTTTCAAAGAAATCGACAGGGTTGTTCTCTTCTATGATTTCACCGGCATCCATGAAGATAACGCGATCCGCGACCTCTTTAGCAAAGCCCATCTCGTGCGTTACACAAAGCATCGTCATGCCTTCTTCTGCAAGCTCAACCATTACGTCTAACACCTCACGAACCATTTCTGGATCGAGCGCCGACGTTGGCTCATCAAACAGCATCACTTGAGGGTTCATACACAAAGAGCGAGCGATAGCTACACGCTGCTGTTGACCACCTGAAAGCTGACCTGGGAACTTGTCCGCTTGCTCAGGGATTTTTACGCGCTCTAGGTACTTCATTGCAATCGCTTCGGCTTCTTCTTTTGGCATCTTTTTGACCCAGATTGGAGCCAGAGTACAGTTCTCTAATACCGTCAGATGTGGAAATAGATTGAAGTGTTGGAAACACATGCCGACATCTCTACGCACGGCTTCGATGTTCTTTAGGTCTTCCGTTAATTCATTACCTGAAACGAAGATATGACCTTTTTGGTGCTCTTCTAATCGGTTGATGCAGCGGATCATCGTTGATTTACCAGAGCCTGAAGGGCCACAGATAACGATTTTCTCGCCTTTTTTAACTTCTAAATTGATGTTCTTAAGTACGTGGAATTCACCGTACCACTTGTTCATGTCTTTCAACTCGATCATAAGACCTTGAGAGTTGTTTTCTGTCTGCTGCGTCATAATACGTCCTTGATCTTGTTAATTATCGTTTGTGACCGGTGTGAAGTCTGTTTTCTAGCCATATCGAATATCTCGACATGCCAAAACAAAACACCCAGAACACTAACGCGACAAATACATAACTTTCTGTTGAATACCCAAGCCATTCAGGGTCGGTATTCGCGGCTTGGCCAATTCCTAGTACATCAAACATACCAATAATCAAAACAAGACTGGTATCTTTAAACAAACCAATGAAGGTGTTCACAATTGAAGGAATCGTGATTTTAAGAGCTTGAGGTAGAATGATAAGCCCAGTCTTTTTCCAGTAGCTTAACCCCAGAGCATCAGCTGCTTCGTATTGGCCTTTTGGTATTGCTTGTAGACCACCTCGAATTACTTCGGCCATGTAGGCTGCACTGAATAGAACTACCCCTACAAGTGCTCGAATGAGCTTATCGGTTTCTGTCCCTTCTGATAAAAAGAGTGGCAGCATTACTGAAGCCATGAATAGAACTGTAATGAGCGGTACGCCACGCCAAATTTCGATGTATACGGTACACATACTGCGAATGATCGGCATCTCTGAGCGGCGCCCAAGAGCAAGTGCAACACCAATAGGGAGTGACACTACAATACCAACAAGTGCGATGACCAGTGTAACCAGTAGGCCGCCCCATTTATGGGTATCAACAACTTCTAACCCAAAGACGCCACCGTATAGCAAGCCAGCAATGATAAATGGGTAGATGTTGACGAAGAACAACCAAATCCACGTACGTTTAGGTGTTTTTTCATAAGCCAGTAAGGCTACAAAAATGGCCAACGTTGCATAGAAGAGGCGAGGTCGCCACAGTTCAGCTTCTGGGTAGAAGCCATACATGAATTGGTCCCAACGAACGCTGATAAAAACCCAACAAGCGCCTTCGCTAGTACAGGCATCACGTGTGGTTCCTATCCAGTCGGCACTGATGAATGCCCAATCCGCTATTGCCCATAATAGGGTGAAAGCAAAGTAAGCAAGAATCACAGTGACGACGCTGTTAACAGGTCCATTAAATAGATTTTTTCTTAACCAACCGACTGGCCCAACGGTATTCGCTGGAGGCGGAAGATCAGGTTGAAATTGATGTGTACTCATCTTATCTCTCCACCAATGCTACTTTGCGGTTGTATATGTTCATTAGAGCGGACGTTAATAGGCTCAAGGTTAGGTAGACGCCCATTGTCATCGCGATTACTTCGATAGCTTGTCCAGTTTGGTTAAGTGTTGTTCCTGCAAATACAGAGACAAGATCAGGATAACCAATGGCCATCGCAAGTGATGAGTTTTTGGTCAGGTTTAGATACTGACTGGTTAGTGGTGGGATAATGATTCTTAATGCTTGTGGAATAATGACAAGCTTTAGAGTTCTAGAACGTGGGATGCCTAGAGACATCGCAGCCTCAGTTTGCCCATGGTTTACCGCGTTAATACCTGAACGAACAATCTCAGCAATGAACGCTGCTGTATAGATACTTAAAGCGAGCGTCAATGCAGCAAGCTCAGGGATTATCGTAACACCACCCTTGAAGTTAAACCCTTTCAACACAGGGTAATCTGCAGAGATAGGCATGCCCATAACAAAGTAAGTTATCAACGGTAAGCCTAAAATCAACGCAGCGGCAATTCGCAACATCGGTGTTTGTTGGCCGGTCAGTTTCTGTCTGTTCTTAGCCCAGATGTTGATAATAAACGTAGCGATAATACCGACAATCAATGATGCGATGACAATGCTACTGCCATGCTCAAAGACTGGAGCAGGGAAGTACAACCCGCGTACGTTCAAGAAAATTGCTTCACCTAGACTCATACTTTGACGAGCAGAAGGCAAGGCTTGTAGAACGGCGAAATACCAGAAAAAGATTTGTAATAGCAGAGGGATATTTCGGAATATCTCAATGTAGACAGCTGCAAATCGGCTAACTAGCCAGTTTGAAGAGAGCCTAGCGATACCCATACTAAAGCCCAGCACTGTAGCTAGCATGATGCCGAGTACTGAAACCAAAGCGGTATTGAGAAGACCGATAAAGAATGTACGACCGTATGAGTAGGTCTCGTCGTATTCAATCAGTGTTAAGCCGATACCAAAACCAGCTTCTTGTGAGAGAAAATCAAAACCAGTGGTGATACCACGGGAATCTAAGTTTGTGAGTGCATTATTTACAATCGTGTAAAAGAAAGCACAAAGCGCCCCGACGGCGATAATTTGGAAAATGATGGAGCGAAAAGTGGGGTTGTAAAATAAGTTGGCACTTTTGGGCTGTGGCTTTGCCTGAGCTGGAGAAATAGTTTCATTAGGTTTCATACTACTATAACCTCAAATCCATTTAATAAATAGGGCGGAAAACTCCGCCCTAATTGATGCTTGAAAATTTATTAACGGATTGGTGGAGCGTACATAAAGCCGCCCGCATTCCATAATGCATTTACACCACGAGAGATTTGAAGTGGAGAACCTGTACCAACAGTACGCTCAAAACTCTCACCGTAGTTACCAACTTGCTTAATTACTTGGTAACCCCAGTCGTCGCGAATGCCAAGGCCTTTACCTTTAGGACCGTCTACACCAAGAATACGTTTGATGTTTGGATCTTTTGACTTAAGCATTTCGTCTGCATTTTTAGAAGAGATGCCGTATTCTTCCGCGTTAATCATTGCTGAAAGTGTCCACTTAGCAACGTTAAACCATTGATCATCATCCTGACGAACAACAGGGCCTAGAGGCTCTTTAGAGATGATTTCAGGAAGTACTTCTGCAGATTTAGGATCAGCTAGGTTTAGGCGAAGTGCGTATAGACCAGATTGGTCAGTCGTTAGCACGTCACAACGACCTGCGTCGAAACCTTTCGATGTTTGTGCTGCCGTATCGAATACCACTGGCTTGTAAGACATGCCACTGTTACGGAAGTAATCGGCTAGGTTAAGTTCAGTTGTTGTACCTGATTGAACACATACAGAAGCGCCATCAAGCTCTTGAGCACTTGTTAGGCCAAGTTCTTTTTTAACCATGAAGCCTTGACCATCGTAGTAGTTAACGCCTACGAAGTTCAGACCTAGAGCAGTGTCACGATGTAATGTCCATGTTGTGTTACGAGATAGTACGTCGATTTCGCCAGATTGAAGCGCAGTAAAACGCTCTTTTGCTGTTAGAGGTACATACTTAACTTTAGTCTTATCACCGAGTACAGCCGCTGCAAGAGCTTGACAATACTCAACATCAATTCCTTCCCATTCACCTTTTGAGTTAGGGTTAGAGAACCCTGGAAGACCGGTACTTACACCACAAGTTAGAAATCCTTGAGATGTGACTTTGTCCAGAGTGCTTTCTGCTGCTGATGCCGATGTTGCCATCATCGCAGTTGATGCAGCTACTACTGAAGCAAGAAGTGTTAGTTTATTTGTCATTTATATCCTTCCTTGTTAACCAGGTGACACCTGATACTCGTGCTCGTTTGAGTTTCTCTTATGTGTTGCGTTTTCTATGACCTTGTTGTTCAAATTAAACGACTTGCATTTTGCAAATGAAACTGTGTGCGATTTAAACAACTGTTTATAAGGTTAGGAAAGGATCCGTAGTTTCACAAATGTATAATTTAAAAAGAATTTTGAATGAAATCACAAATCCGAACACAATTAGAATGACCAAATGTTAAGTGAATGTAAATAGTGCAACGGTTCACACTGTTGGTGCAACGAGATTTAGATTTTTATATTGATAATCGACTAGATAAATATTCTGAATCCACATCGCAATGATGAAATATTAAACTTAAGAAATGTTGAAATTTGGTCAATAAATATTTTTATTACACTTCGATAGTTATGAATATGCTCCAAATTTGGTAGCATGGCTGAATAGTTATTGAAGTAGTCTCAAGGAAGAACATGCGTTATTTCCCAATGTTTTTGGATGTAGAAAATAAGCCAATCTTAGTGGTTGGTGGGGGTGAGGTTGCTTGCCGTAAAGTCGATAGCTTACTACGAGCGGGAGCGGATGTGACTTTGGTGTCTCCCAAGGTAGCGCCTTACTTAAAGCAGCTTGTGGACGAGAACAAGCTTCACTGGGTTCAAAACTTTTACTCGTCACAGATCATATCGAAAAATTACTTGCAGGTTTGGGCCACAACAGACAACCCAAGCTTGAATCACCAAGTGTATAATGATGCGAAAAAACTGGGCATTTTAGTCAATGTGGTTGACGATCTTCCTTATTGCGACTTCATCACACCTTCGATGATAAATCGCGGCAGAATCCAAATTGCCATCTCTAGTGGCGGGGCATCACCTGTTTTAGTAAGAAATATCAGAGAAAAACTCGAAACGGTATTGCCACAAAACATAGGTTTGATAGCAGACTTCGGTGCATCAAAACGCAATTCAATCAAAGAGTCATTCCCAACCGTCGACGAGCGTCGTAAATTTTGGGAGCGTTTCTTGTCATCCAGCTTTATCGAGCAGGTGAATGACAGAGAGCAGTTAGAGTCTTACTACCAGCAAGCGCTAACCGAAGGCATTGATAGCGAAGGGCTGGTGACTTGGATTGAATTCGAGCAAGATGTCGAGCTGCTGTCTATGAAGGCTTTACGTTTGATGCAGGAGGCAGAGCTCGTACTTTCACCGAGCGATTGTCCATTTGAATTTATCGACCTGTGCCGCCGAGATGCAGAAAGAGAGAGCTACGCCAACAGCGGAGAGCTATCAACAAAGCTTGAGCAAGCAAGAGCAGAGAAATTACGAGTGTGTGTGTTTATTCCACCAGCAAGCGTAGAGTTTAATCTGTTGGTCGGCAAAGACCTAAAATTGTCAGCAGCCCAAGTACTCAGTTGAGGTAATTGCTTCTAGTTGAAATGAGAGCTTTCTGGTTGTTTGAAATCGGCTAGAGGCTCGGAATAAAACTAAAGCTGGACCAGATAAATAAAAAGCCACTTCAAAAGAAGTGGCTTTTTGCTATTTCAAACACGACATTGTGCTGATGAATGAGCAACCCAAATAGGCGGTCACTCAAACTCAAAAATTAGTCGCGGAAGTTGTCAAACTGGAAAGGTTGACCAAGTTCACCGCCGCGAACTAGAGCCATAACAGCTTGTAGGTCATCACGCTTCTTACCAGTAACACGAACTTTGTCGCCTTGGATAGAAGCTTGAACTTTAACTTTGTTGTCTTTGATTAGCTTAACGATCTTCTTAGCGACATCAGTTTCAATGCCTTGCTTAAAGATAACCGTTTGGTGCCAAGTGCGACCTGTTTGGTCTGCCGCTTTCGCTTCCATCGCGTTAGGATCAACATTACGCTTCGTTAGGTTGCTGCGAAGGATATCGCGCATTTGCTTCAGTTGAAAATCGTCTTGAGCAGTCAATTTTACTGATTCATCTTTGTAATCAAAGCTTGCGTCAACGCCGCGGAAATCGAAACGAGTCGATAGTTCACGGTTTGCGTTGTCTACTGCGTTACGCAGTTCTACTGCTTCTACTTCAGAGATAATGTCAAATGATGGCATTGTGTTGTTTCCTTAAGCTAAGTTTCTATCTTTAATTGCTGTTGCAAGCATGTCTAGCATTGTTGCAGTATCTTCCCAGCTTAGGCATGGGTCAGTAATCGACTTGCCATATTCTAGGTTGTTAATGTCTGTCATTGGCTGGTTGCCTTCAATAATGAAGCTCTCTGCCATAATGCCTGCAATTTGGTTCTTGTTAGATTTAATTTGCTCACAAATGTCTTGTGCAACTTCTAACTGCTTACGGTGTTGCTTCTGACAGTTAGCGTGGCTAAAGTCTACAACCAAACGTTGAGGTAGATCGAATTCAGCCAGTTGCTTACATGCAGTATCTACAGATTCAGCGTCGAAGTTAGGGCCTTTATCACCACCACGTAGAATAACGTGACCGTATGGGTTGCCAGAAGTACGGTAAACCGTCATGCGGCCGTTCTTATCTGGAGAGTAGAAGTAGTGTGAAGCATGTGCTGCACGAATTGCATCGATAGCAATCTTGATGTTGCCGTTGGTCGCGTTCTTGAAGCCAACAGGGCAAGACAGTGCAGAAGCCATTTCACGGTGAATCTGAGATTCAGTTGTACGAGCGCCAATCGCACCCCAAGTGATAAGGTCTGCAATGTACTGACCTGTGATCATATCAAGGAATTCAGTCGCGGTAGCGAGGCCAAGCTTGTTGATATCTAGCAGAAGCTTACGAGCTTTGCTCAAGCCTGTTTCAAGTGCGTATGAACCATCAAGGTTAGGATCTGTAATCAAACCCTTCCAACCTACAACAGTACGAGGCTTCTCGAAGTAGGTTCTCATTACAACGAACAGTTCATCTTTGTACTGGTCTTGAATTTTGCTTAGGCGCTCAGCGTAATCAAGTGCCGCATCTGTATCGTGAACAGAGCAAGGGCCTACGATAACTAATAGGCGGTTATCACGACCAGTTAGGATATCTTCGATTTGGCGGCGAGAATTTTTAATGCGCTCAGCAACGTCGTCAGTAATAGGGTGTGCATTGCCTAGTTCGGCAGGAGTTGGCATAGGACCCAGAGCTTGGGTTCTCAACTCATCAGTTTTTAATGGCATGTGATAGCTTTTTTATTCTATTGCGGAGTGGTTAAGATAACGGAATTGAACAGAGGAATAAACTCTATTGAGTCAAAGTTATCTCAGTTATTGCTAATATTCTTATTTTTATCAGCAGGCCAGCGTCAAATAAGGGATTTTCACTTGTATTAACAGGCAGCTATCGGTATTTTCGTTTGAACACAACATAAAAATGCTGGAGCAGCAATGACTCAAGAAAATCAAAGCACTTTGCACCCAGAACTCGTCTTAGGTGATGTGCTGCCTTCTTACAACGATAATAATAATTCTAACCACTTATACGTTTCATTATCAGAATTAGTGATGGATCGTGTCTTCTACCACCCAAGTATCGAGAGTCACTTAGATACTTTGACTGATATTGAAAAAACGTCTTTAGAAGCGATCCTTGGCGATAAAACAGTCGATGAGCATTTTGTTTCGACCTTAGTGATTGCCATTCAAGCTGCCGTTCAGCCAAATCACACTTCTGTTCGTATCGCATTAAGCAGTGCAGACAGCTATGGATTCCGTTCGCTGCTTGGCGGGAACTGTGAAGCAGAAGAGATTAACCCTGCACTAGGTGTTCGTGGCGTTGCTCGTTACGCGACACCAGAATACAGCAAGGCTTTCGCTTTAGAATGTCAGGTTATTAAGGCATTACGTGAGCAGGGCATCAACGTTGAAGTAGTTGTGCCTTACGTTCGTGCGTTAAGCGATGCCGCTAAGATTATTGACCTGCTTGCCGAGCAAGGGCTACCACGCGGCCTTAACGGTTTGAAAGTACTGTTCTCGTGCGATGTGCCGTCTGCAGTGCTACTGAGCGAACGTTTACTGCATTACTTCGATGGTGTAGTGGTAAACGTTGATAGCTTAGCGTCTTTCACTTTAGGCGTAGACAAACACAATGAAGCTCAGCAGCACGCTTTTGATCCACAAAACGAAGCGGTTATTACCTTGTTGGATATGATTGTTAAAGCAACCCTGAACGCGAAGAAGCCAGTGCTGCTAGTTACGCAAGGTTTAGTCGATTATCCACGTCTACAAGGTTACATTGCTGACCTTGAAGGTGTTGAAACGGTCGTGACTGCGTAAATCGATTAGCTTGCCTGATAAGCCGACTTAAGGCGCTAATGCTTTGAGAATGAAAGAGATATCATTGTGCGATGATATCTCTTTTTTGTAACATTTTTTTGACATTCTTATCGCTAGTCGATTAACTGGTCTGATGACTAACTTGGCTAGGTAATTCGAATGTTGACCCCTCTACAAAAAGCAAATTTCTACTTAAGCATGTTTGGCTTTTTCAAAGTCCCACTTATCTGGTTGTGCCGACCAAAACTACTCGCGTTGGACAACCAACATGTTGAAGTGAAAATCCCGCTTAGAAGGCGTACTAAGAATCACCTTAACAGTATGTACTTTGGCGTTTTGGCTGTAGGTGCGGATGTCGCGGGTGGGTTTCTTGCGATGAGCAAATCTCAGCAGCAAGGTGAAAAGATCTCGTTGGCTTTTAAAGAGGTGACGGGTAACTTTTTGAAGCGCCCTGAAGGTGATGTGCATTTCACTTGTAACGACGGTGAGCTGATCAACACTATGCTGGCAGAAACCATGTCGACCGGAGAACGGGTCAATCAACCCGTAACCATTATCGCGACTTGCCCATCTTTACATGGTGACGAGCCGATGGCGGAGTTCACGCTTACGCTTTCAATTAAGAAAGTCCCTTCAAGAAAATAGCGATTAAATAATAGATTTTGGTTTAGAAGTCATGGGTAACGTTGAAGAGATAAAACAACGGTATGTGAATGGTTTCCACATACCGTTATAGAGAACTTTATAACGGCTCTATGACTCTTGAGTGATCTGCTCAATATCAACTATTTTTGAACGGTTCATAACGATCTTCCAACGGTAGTAGGTTGGTTCGTTATCATGGTTGTTCTCTTTAATGATCAGGTTGAGAAGATGACGCTTTTCTACTGATTCGCGGCTCACTTGTCCTTCATTCAAGCGGTAGATCTTGTTTGAGCCTTTATCCATCAACCGTGTCAGCGCTCTTAGGCTGATCGATAACGTTTCACGAGTCTCCTCATAACCACTCATAAAGGTCGATGTCGACATCTCAGTATGAGAGCGGTAATGCAAGATTTGCTCTTCACGTTGTACCACACGCTTTTTACGGATCGACTGAATGCGATCTGCAAGCTTAGAAAAATTTGCGTAGTCCAACCATTCCAGTTTATGGCCTACTGACTTGTTGGTCGTTGGATCATAGTAACGACGCTTCCATTTTGGCTTGCCTTTACGCAGCCAGCGCCAAAGGATGTCTCTCAAGTCATCTTTAAAGATCTCACGCAGTGCGTAAATGAAAGACATTGCCACGATGAAAGAGGCGGTAATCTCACCAAGAAAGTCACGAGCCAAGATCACAGTAGTGGTCACGACAACCATCACCAAACCGGTCGCGATGCCTTTCACGGCACGCTTAACGTTCTTACCCATCGACGTTGTCTTTTCTTTAAGCACGATAGGGTGTTCAATCAAACGACGCAGCAAACGCATCTTGTTACTCAAGCGGGTAACGTCCTCTCGAACTCTTGCTGAGTTGTAGCGGTTCAGTTTACGGTGCGCGGTCTCTTTATCACAAAGCGTTAAGAGTCGTTCTTTAATCGTTGAATACTCACTACCTCGTGGCATGTGTGAAACTAGCGATAGGAACTTTTGCTCGGTATACCAAGATAGGTAGTTATCGATATTAGCGTAGTAGCGCTTGAGATTTTCTTCGTAAGGGATGCTTCGGCGTAGCTTCTTCAAGATATCTAAAGCCAATTCAATGACTTCATCTACTTCATCAGCCGTTACGTCGTCACTATCAGTTTTATTTAAGCTGCTGACTGCTTTATCTAACGCGATAACATATTGGTAGGCAAACAGACTCAAACTGACACGATACTGTGTTGTAGATAAGCGTCCACGTTTTGCCAAGCGACTGTGTACCAAAGGTAAAAGTGTTTTGTCGCTATAGTAGGCACGTTTTTGAGTGATTGAGCTGTAGAAAAAGGCACTTTCAGAAAGCACTTCAGGAGTCAGTCCAAGTTCACCGGGAATGAATAGATAAACGTCCATGTCGAGCTTTTTGGTCTTAGCCATGGCATGGTTAATTTTAAGTGTTATCGCATCTTGTTTATCAACGGTGATCAACGATGTCTCCTAGAATGTAAAAATATGAATGAAACTAGCGAAAGCATATCAGAGATCACGTATAATCTCCGCCAAATTTAAAGTAGAGACAACCTTGATGATTAATATTGGTCAAATAAACAACTTAGAAGTAGTAAAACAAGCAGACTTCGGTGTATTCCTTGACGCGAGCGACTATGGAACCGTGTTGCTGCCGAAACGATTTACTCCTGAAGGTGTTGAAATTGGTCAAAAGCTAGATGTTTTCTTATACATAGATTCTGACAACCAGATCGCTGCAACGACTGAAAAACCAATAGCTCAAGTAGGCCAGTTTGGTTTGATGACGGTTGAAGGTGTTAACAGCACTGGTGCATTCATGAGCTGGGGCGTGAAAGGTAAAGACCTTCTTGTTCCTTTCAGCGAGCAGCGTGGCCGTTTAAACGAAGGTCAGTCAATCTTAGTATATGTGTATATCGATAAAGCATCGAGCCGTATCGTTGGTACAACGAAGTTCAACAAATGGTTAGACAACACGCCTGCGACTTATAAGCAAAATGAGCAAGTCGATCTCATTATCGCTGAGCGCAGCCAGTTAGGTTACAAAGCGATCGTGAACGGTGAACACTGGGGTATGATTTTCCCATCTGACATCATCGGTAAGCTGTTCATTGGTAAAACACTAAAAGGCTACATTAAAAACGTTCGTGAAGAAGACGGTAAGATTGATTTGTCTCTTCAGAAGGTTGGTGTGGCTAAGATGGATGACCTAAGCACTAAGGTTCTTGACCTGCTTGAGAAGAAAGGCGGTTACCTGCCTTTGAATGATAAGTCTTCTCCTGAAGTTATTTTCTCTGCATTCAGAACCAGCAAAGGTACGTTCAAGAAGACAATTGGTGGTCTATACAAATCTGGCAAGATCACTATCGACAAAGAAGGTATCAGCTTAGTTAAGTAAGCGGTCCTTTCGGTCAAAAAAAAGCCCAAACCTTCCTGTTTGGGCTTAGGGGAAAGGGCTCCGAAGAGCCTACGCTAATCGTTTTAATCTTTTGACTGTTAGA
This sequence comes from Vibrio sp. 10N.261.51.A4, assembly GCF_041471945.1. Taxonomy (NCBI): domain Bacteria; kingdom Pseudomonadati; phylum Pseudomonadota; class Gammaproteobacteria; order Vibrionales; family Vibrionaceae; genus Vibrio; species Vibrio sp. 10N.261.51.A4. The sequence goes on along the minus strand of NZ_JBFRPJ010000069.1, from coordinate 123,719 downwards.
TTGAAGTCTAGTTTAGATTCTCTAAAGTGCGATTTTTCTTTTTGGAAATAGTGATTTGAATTGATATTTATATAATTAGCTGTTGATTTACAAGCGCTCGCACACTGACTTATATGGCCGATAGAATAGAAAAAGCCCAAACAATTAACGTTGTTTGGGCTTTTTGTTTATTAAGGTGTACTCAGTGCGAACGCTTTTAGAAAAGGTTCTTATCGCGCACGAGTTCGCGTGGTAAACCGTTCTTCACTCGGTTGCCAACCCACTTACCAAGGCCGATGATTGCACCATTGTACTTCACTAGTACTTCACCTTTTCCTGACAAGTTTTCAGGGCGAACATCGCGGCCCATGAACCATTCACGAGCATCTTCAATACTAAGCTCTACAACATTAGCTTCATTACCTGTTGCGAGCGTTGTCGCTACTTGGTGCTGCCAGCGGTAACCTTTTTTATGGGTTTCAGCGATCTTGATTCCCATGCGAGAAAAACGGAACTCACCGATCATCGGCTCTAGCGCTTCTGGGAATAGCCAAACGTCTTTGTCGCGAATCCAAACCTGAGTATCGCTTGGCAATTCGATATCGAGAGTACTCATTAGTTGTTCAGCGACTTCTTGCTGAGTTTTCTTTGATGCTTTTTCAAATGGGAATTTACCCATACGTTTTTTAACTTCTGGTGGAGTAACAGACGCTAGTTTACGGATACGTGCAACAAAGAAACCTTCAGAGTCATAGACCTGTGGGAAGATGTGAAGAAAGCCTTCTTCTGTCGTGGTTGCTTTTGCGTTGTCGAATAGTGATTCCAGAGATTCGAATTCAACCGCATCACCAAAGGTTTCTTTTAGGTGATGACACACTTGTTGGTTCTCTTCGGTGCTAAGCGTACACGTTGAGTAAACCAAAACACCATTAGGTTTAAGAGCATGGAATGCACTTTCAATCAGATCTTTTTGCGTGTCGGCAATGTCGACCACTGATTGATACGTCCAGTTCTTCATCGCATCGGCATCTTTACGAATGGTGCCTTCGCCAGAGCAGGGTGCGTCTAGCAACACAGCATCAAACTGTTCTGGTAACCAACCACCAAAAACTCGACCGTCAAAGTTACTTAGAGCGGCATTACGAACGCCACAACGTTCGATGTTAGCGTGAAGGACTTTCACACGGCTTGCTGCATACTCATTGGCAACCAATACACCGCGATTATTCATTAGCGCAGCGATTTGCGTTGTTTTAGAGCCGGGTGCAGCCGCAGTGTCTAGCACCGCTTGGTAATCAGCTTCGCCTTGGAAAAGTGCCGAGGGTGGCATCATCGAGCTGGCTTCTTGGATGTAGAAAAGACCAGACATGTGTTCTGCCGTATTACCTAGTGGCGCTTCACTTTCGTCCGCTGTAATCCAAAAGCCCGTTTCACACCAAGGTACAGGTTCCAGTTCCCAGCCTTTCTCTTTTGCTCGTACTAGGAAGTCTTCAACACTGATTTTCAATGTGTTGATTCGAATACTTTTACGAAGTGGTTTTTGGCATGACGCAACAAAAGAAGCCATATCTAGATGACTAGGCATGATTGCTTCGATGTGCGTTAGGAATTCTTCAGGAATATATACGTTAGCGTGCAAAAGAGTATCTCGATTTATTGCATTAATGCGGGGAGTTTAAAGCAAAATGAGGCCGTCCTAAACCATATTTGCAGCAAACAACAAAAATGCAGCCTAATGGCTGCATTTTGATGAAGAATTAATCTTCCAGAAACGTCAGAGAGTTCACTCTATGGACGAGGAATTGCGGTTCTCCATGATTTCCACTCATCTTCGGCTTGAGGATAGAGGTAGAAAGACTGATCTTCGCTTGCTACTGGTTGAAGTTCATTTGTCGGTGGCGTTGAGAATGTAATACCACCTCTTAACAAGCTGTCTACCGTTCCGGCTTTGATGTTTGCGCCTGACAGGCCGATAGAGACATCGACGCCCGACACGTTCCAGAACACGGTGTTTGCGCGGATTAGATACGTGTAGTCAGGTTCTATTTGAATCGTAGATATGATGCGATCAGCAAACTCGCCCAGCTGAACATCTATAACACTGCCAATTTCTAGTTCACGGAATAGGATAGGTGTACCTTCAGATACTGAGCCGCGCGTTTCGCTTTGCAGTTGGAATATCTTGCCTTCAGGCTGCACTGGTCCCTTGCTAAGCTCAAATTTCGTGTTTCTTTCACCTTTGCCCGGATCTACGTTGATGTGTTTAGAGAGCAGCGCAGAGACGTTTTTGATGCCGTTAAGACCAATCTCAGGTTCTGCCAACCAGAAGTGACTATTCGCCACGGCAATCTTGTCGACGTACTCAGGTAAAATACGCGCAGTAATCTCAATGCCGCCTTTGTTGAAGTTCGGAATCACCAAAGTAACCTCACCAACAGTGACACCTTGATATTTGATCGCCATGCCCTTGCTAACTTCTTGATCGCCAGAAGAGGTGATCGTAATCGCGCGGCCAAATTTTCGAGCGGATTTCGAATCTTTATAAAGCTTCCATACATCGCCGAGTTTGTTGTCGATTCCTGGCAGAGAGTCAAAAGCAATACCGCCTTGGATAAGGGTTTTAACTGGTGCCGCTTTAATGCTGATACCCGATAGCGACGCATCAACCTCAACGCCTGAACGGTTCCAGAAAACAGTGTGCTTGTTGAGTAAGTGCGTGTAACGATTTTCGATTGTGACTTTGATTCTTACGCCACCGTCTGCAAGCTGAAAATCAGAAATATTACCCACTTGTAGGTTGCGGTAGAGGAGTGGGCTGCCTTTAGAAATTGAAGGTAACTCACTGGCAAACAAAGAAAGTGTCTTTGAACCAGACTGATTAAACTTAGCAATTTCTGCTAACGACTTACTTTGGAAAAGTTGGTAGTCCGTTCGAGCTTCAGATTTACCTTCACTCACAAAGCTAATCGAGCCGGTAAGAAGCTGTTTTGCTGGTGGGACCGTAACACTCAAGCCTGATTCGGTTAGCTCTGCAGTCGCACTACCTGTCACAAAGAAACGGTTGTGGCTTTTGATAAGGTGCGCGTACTCATTATCGATAAGTGCATCCATGAAGACTTCGTGTTTATCAGAGCCCGTACCAACACCATCAACTAATCCCACATGGATGATAGAGCCAACGGCAATGCCTTTGTAGAGAAGTTGTGTACCGACATCTAACCCGAACGAATTGTTCGACGTTAAGCGAATCGCAACGGATTTCTCTTGTTCCTGACTGAATTCATTTTTGCGGATTGCAGTAAATCGACGCGCCTTTTCACCTTCACCCGGTACCAAGGTTAAAAAGTTACCTGTCACTAAATTGGCAATGTTTTTCATGCCAGTAAGCGACAGTTCAGCCTCTTCTAGAACGAATTTACTGCCGCTGTTTAAAAAGTCACTGAATGCCGGTTGGATAGCGGCAGATGCAACGACGTTTTCACGCCCTTCACTTAGCGATAAATCAGTGATTTGACCGATTTCAATGCCGCGATACATGATCGGAGCACCTGTTGCACTGATTTTATTATCATCGGGAACGGCAATCTTGATAGAGATACCTCGACCCGCTGTTTTCAGATCTGGGTAGAGTTTGAACTTAGTATTCATCTCAACCGGTTGGCCTTCTCCTGGAGAGTCGACCGCAATTGAACCGCCAAGCAATGCACTTAGGCTCTCTAAGCGAACATCAACACCAGAAAAGCCAATACTGGCACCTAAGCCACTGACATTCCAAAAACGGCTTTGGTCGGTAATGATATGGCTGTATTCATCTTTAATCGACGCTTGAATCGTAACGGATTTCGCGTTGTCGTTTAACTGGTAGTTGTAAACCTCACCAATTGGGATTTTACGGTAAACGATTTGAGAGCCAACAGACACGCCGCCCAGATCTTTGGTCGTCAGTGAAATGTTCAAGCCTTCAGAAGCCAGTAAGTCAGAAGGGGAGGATTCTAACGCTTGGAAAACGGTTTCTGGGTCTTGTTTGGTTTCGCTCGGGTGGATAGCAATATAGTTACCTGAAACAAGCGCGTCCAATCCTGAGATACCCGACAAACTAGCGGTTGGTTTTACTAGCCAAAACCGTGTGCCTTTTGAGAGTAGCTTCTTCGCTTCTGGGTAGATGTCAGCATCGACATAGATGCTCGATAGATCTTTGGATAAAGTGATGTCACGCACCATACCCACCTCTAAGCCTTGGTAACGAATCGTTGTTCGACCTGCGACTAAACCTGCGGCATCTGAAAAGTATATCTGCACACGTTGTCCAGCATCGTGTATCGATTTCATGACCAACCAACCGGCTAAGGCGACGGTTAATATCGGCAGAATCCACAAAGGGGAGATGCCTTTGTTTTTCCTTACTTCTGGTGAATATGACGTTTGTGATTGGTTATCGTTGTTCATTCACTGACTCATCTTTAGAGGTGTAGTTATCCCAAATTAGCCTAGGATCTAAGCTTTCCGCTGCTAGCATCGTGAGAACAACCACGACGCCAAAAGCGACTGCACCATAACCTGGTGTAAAGTTTAAAATTTGTCCGCGGTCGACCAAGGTCATCATGATCGAAATAACGAATAGATCCATAACCGACCATTTTCCCACCCATTTCACGATGAAATAGATGGTCATACGTTGTCTGTGGTAAATCGTACGCTTCATCTTGATACAGATTAAGATGTACGCGAGGCCCAGTATTTTCGCGACGGGCACGACGATACTGGCAATGAAAATGATCGCTGCAATGCCATACATATCGCTATTTATTAGCGACGCGACACCGGAAATTATTGTGTCTTCTAGCCTTTGTCCGTTGGTGATAAGGATAGAAATCGGAATGACGTTGGCTGGCACAATAGCCACTGATGCGGCAAACAACAGTGCCCATGTCTTCTGTATAGAGTAGGGCTTGCGGTGGTATAAGTCATGGTGACAACGCACACAAGTATGCCCATCCGGTTGAGATAGGTGGCAGTTGTGACAGTGTACGTTCTTACTTTCAGTAAATGAGTAGTCAGATTCTTTTGTCCAAGCTTCCCAGTAGCGACGCACGCTGATGCGGCTTACCAACAATACACTGAAAAGCTGCAGAAGAATGAGGCCAACCAATCCAGGGCCGACAAAAATATCTGAGTAATCTTGCAGTTTGAAACATGAGACCGCCAAACTTACCAGAAACACATCCAACATCATCCAATGTTTTAATGTCTGGATGATGGCTAACGCATACCTAAATGGTGTAAAAAATTTGAATCGCAATGATAAATGGGTAATGAGTACCGATGTACACACGAGCAACGGAGCGATCGAACTGCAGAACAGGATCAGTAAGCCAAGCAGAGGGAAGCCTTCACCCATTAAAGTAAAGACGCCGGATGGTAATGTAGCAGGTATCATGACACCAATCAGGCGAATACTGATGAATTCAAAAAAGTGCGAGGGGATAAACAGCAATAAGCAGGTAATCGCAATTGCTAGGTTTCCAGAGAGGCTAGGGGTCCCGCCTCTATAAAGCTGAGTACCACACCTTGGACAGTAAGCAGATTTCCCCAAAGGGATGTCCATTTTATCTACGGGAAGCTCGCAGCCCTGACAAAGACGCACTGAGCTGCTATCGCATTGATGCTTCGTTGATAAAGGGGGGGTAACGGATGGGGAGGTCACGCGACCTCCCAAGTTGAAACGTTAGTCAGACTCGATGCCCGACTTAAAGACTCAGAACTATAAACATCAGGCGTGCGATTGCACACTGCCGTAGAGTGTTTGATAAAGTCCTTGTTGTTCAACCAATTCACCATGTGTTCCCGTCTGTGTGACTTGCCCATCTTCTAAAACATAGATTAGATCGGCTTGTTTCACCGCTGATAATCGATGAGCCACTATCAAAGTTGTGCGATCTTTCAAAAACTCGCTCAGAGCTTTATGCAGTGCCGACTCTGTTGCAGTGTCGAGTGCAGATGTCGCTTCATCAAGAATAACAAACTTAGGATTGCTCAGCACCATGCGGGCTATTGCTAGACGTTGTCGTTGACCGCCAGACAGTCGAACTCCGTTCCTACCAATTTGTGTATCCAATCCATTACTCAGTTGCTTAATAACATCTTGCATTTGAGAGACTTCAAGCGCACGCCATAACGACATTTCATCGTATTCAGCGCCAAGGGTCAGATTATGCCTTAATGTATCGTTAAAGAGTATAGGTTGTTGTAAAACAACGGCAATTTCATTGCGGATAATATCAAAGCTGATGTCATCAGTTTTTTCGCCGTTATAGCGTATACAACCTGAATCGGCTTGATAAACCCCAATCAGCAATTGGATTAATGTGGATTTACCGCCACCACTCGCACCCACTAAAGCGACCTTTTTACCAGCAGGGATGTGCAGTGATAGGCTATTTAAAACAGTGTTTTCTAATGTGTAAGAGAATGTAACGTTTTCGATGTCTACCGTCACTTCTTGGTTTTCATTGAAAGGGTTTACCTTGCTTACTGGGCGATGCTCTTCTTCTAACTGAAGAAGATCGTTGATTCGTTGTAGTGCCGCCTTCGCGCTATACCAAGAGAATTGAATCCCTAGCAGCTCTTGAACTGGGCCTAACATAAACCATAAGTAACCGAATACCGCAAAGATCTGACCGATGGTTAAGTCACTGAATAGCACCATTAACATCGCGACAGCTCGGAAAAGTTCAAAGCCTAATAGAAAGAGCAGAAACGAAACACGCCCAGCAGCTTCAGATTGCCATGCATATTTGTCGGCATCGATTCTTACTTGGTTTGCTTGAACTTTTAGCTCATCGAGAAAAATGCGCTCTTTATTCGCTGCACGCAGTTGGTAAATGCCATCTAAGGTTTCCACCAAACGGTTTTGAAAGCGCTCGAAAGACTGGTTTTCGTATTTTTTAAGGTGTTTAACCTTGCTACCTAGTTTACGGGAGAAATAAATCACAACAGGATTGACCAGTAAAATGAACAACCCTAATCGCCATTCTAACCACAATAACACGATCGCGGTGCCAAACACGGTTAAGAAGCTGATGAGGAACTTAGACAAAGTCGAGCCAATGAACTTATCTATCGTCTCTATGTCTGTTATCAGGTGGGCGTTGATACCACCGCTGCCTTTGGTTTCGTACTGTCTAATACTAATGCGGCCAAGCTTATCTATCATCTTGCTTCGCATTTGATAGGTAATTGTTTTTGAGACGAGTGTAAATTGACGCCCTTGCAGAATGTTTAACGCTTGGCTAACGGAGCGCATGATAATCACTAACAACAAAGTTAGTGATATATAGCCAGTCGGTGTTTGTAATGAAGATGGAAGTAGGTGGTTCATCATCTCTAAGCCTGAAGCGGGCTTATCAAGTAATACTTCATCAACCATTAATGGCATGAGCAACGGGATAGGGACACTAATGAGAGTTGCAAATATGGCAATAATGTTAGCAAACAGTAATTTGGACTTGTGTTTTTTTACTTGAGTTATTAACCAAGAACGGCTAATAGTGTCTTCTGAATTGTTCATTGTAATGAGAATAAGTCCTATTTAGTTTGATGGCCGCATTCTACTGCGTTCTCTTGATAATGGAAGTCTCAATTTAATTGGAAGTTAATATGAAAATAGAACATTACCAACGCTTAACCAAACAAGCCGTTGCATTAATTGAATCAGAAACCGATCTAACTGCTAATCTTGCTAATATCAGTTCATTATTATTCATGGAATTGGATGGCTTGAATTGGGCGGGTTTCTATTTAATGAAGCAGGACCAAGCTAAGGAAAAAGACGAACTTGTACTGGGTCCTTTCCAAGGTCAACCTGCTTGTGTGCGAATTCCGGTAGGGCGTGGAGTGTGTGGAACTGCGGTTGCGTCGAATACAGTTCAGCGCATTCATGATGTTCATGAGTTCGAAGGTCACATCGCTTGTGACGCTGCAAGTAACTCAGAAATCGTTATTCCGTTCTCGATTGGCGGAAAAATAGCGGGTGTTCTTGATATTGATAGCCCAAATGTTGGTCGTTTTTCTCAAATTGACGAGGACGGATTGACATTTTTCATGGCAGAAGTGGAAAAGCTGCTTAATTCGCACGCGAACAAGGCATAAATTATTCTCTTACTGTGGTTTTTCCCAAGCATCTCTCTATAATACGTAAAAATATTTTCTTAATGCTCGCGGAAAACCGCAAAAACCAGGAACCCACATGGAAAACACTGAAAAGTTAAAAAACAGCAAAGAAGTTATCGCATATATTGCTGAATGTTTCCCTAAATGCTTTACTCTAGAAGGTGAAGCGAAGCCACTTAAAATTGGTATTTTTCAAGATCTTGCTGAACGTCTAAATGAAGACGAAAAAGTAAGTAAGACTCAGCTTCGTGCAGCGTTAAGACAGTACACATCATCATGGCGTTACCTGCACGGCGTAAAAGCTGGCGCAGAACGTGTTGACCTAGACGGCAACGCGTGTGGCACACTAGAAGAAGAGCACGTTGAACACGCTAAAGCTACACTTGCTGAAAGCAAAGCGAAAGTTCAGGCTCGTCGTAAAGAACAAGCACAAAAAGCTCGTGAAGAAGGCAAAGCGAAACCTAAGGCGAAGAAAGCTCAACAGCCTCGTCGTCAAGCGCCTAAAGCACCAAAAGTAGAAAAGCCTGTAGAAACACGCGCTTTGAACGCTGACGAATTCATCGCTGGCAAAGAAGTAAATGTGAACATGGGTAAAGGAAACATGGCTGCGACCATTGTTGAAATCAATAAGGAAGATGTGCGTGTTCAGTTAGCAAACGGCCTACAAATGGTTGTTAAAGCGGAGCACTTGCGCGCTTAAAGGAGATACTCCTACGCATGAAATGCCGTTCAAAATTGACACTGATTGCTGCTAGCTTTTGGCTAGCAGCTTCAGCTCAGGCTCTTGAAGCCAAATTAGATCAGGACGATTTACCTCTACTCGCTCCTGAGGTCCAACACGAAACTGCTAGTAAACGTGTTACTTCTCGATTTACTCGTTCTCACTATAAACACTTCAATCTCAACGATGATTTCTCTCAAGCTATCTTTAATCGTTACTTAGAGATGCTGGATTATAATCGTAATATCTTCACTCAAGCTGATATTGACTCTTTCTCTGCGTCATCTAAACAAATTGATGATCAGCTGAAATCGGGCAATAACCAGATTGCATTCGATGTTTATAATCTGTCTATGCAGAAGCGTTTTGAACGTTTTCAATATGCATTGTCTTTGCTAGATACAGAGATTAAGTTTGATACCGATGAAAGTATTGAGCTCAATCGTAGTGAAGCTGAGTGGCCAAAAGATATCGCTGAAGTGAATGAGCTTTGGAGAAAACGCGTTAAATATGATGCGTTGAATCTAAAACTTACTGGTAAAGAGTGGCCAGAGATTCAAGAAGTTTTGGAAAAGCGTTACAACAATGCGATGAAGCGTATTACGCAATCGCATAATGAAGATGCTTTCCAGATCTACATGAACGCGTTTGCGCGTGAAGTTGATCCTCACACAAGTTACCTTTCTCCAAGAAATGCAGAACAATTCCAATCTGAGATGAACCTATCTCTAGAAGGTATTGGTGCTGTGCTTCAGATGACAGACGACTACACCGTTATTCGCTCTTTAGTTGCTGGTGGCCCTGCGTCAAACAGCAAACAATTGAGTGATGGAGACCGCATTGTTGGTGTTGGTCAAGATGGCGAAGAAATTGTTGATGTTATCGGCTGGCGTTTAGACGATGTAGTGCAATTAATTAAAGGACCGAAAGGGACTAAAGTTAAGCTACAGATCTTGCCAGATGGTAAAGATGCAAAAAGTCACGTTGTCACAATTGTACGCGATAAGATTCGTTTAGAAGACCGCGCTGTTAAATCAGAAGTTATCGAGAAAGATGGCAAGAAGATTGGTGTACTCGAAGTACCTAGTTTCTATGTTGGTCTTTCTAAAGATACCGATAAACTGATCACCGAGCTTAAAGAGCAAGGTGTTGAAGGTATTATTGTTGATCTGCGAAACAATGGCGGTGGTGCACTAACGGAAGCAACCGAACTCTCTGGTTTATTTATCAAAGAGGGGCCTGTTGTTCAGGTTCGTGATAGCTACGGTCGTGTCAAAGTGAACAGCGATACTGATGGTGAAATCAGTTACCAAGGTCCGTTAACGGTATTGGTGAATCGCTACAGTGCTTCGGCATCTGAGATCTTTGCAGCAGCGATGCAGGATTACGGTCGTGCAATCATCCTAGGTGAAAACTCTTTCGGTAAAGGTACGGTACAACAACATCGTTCTTTGAATCATATCTATGATTTGTTCGATAAAGAGTTGGGCTACGTTCAATACACAATCCAGAAATTCTACCGAATCAATGGTGGCAGTACGCAAAACAAAGGTGTAGTACCTGATATTGCTTACCCAACGCCAATAGACCCGGCAGATACTGGTGAAAGTGTTGAAGACAATGCTCTACCTTGGGACAGCATTGATAAAGCAAACTACTCAGTGTTACAGCGTAACGATGAGCAAATTGCTGCTTTAACAGCTCAACACCAAGCTCGTATTGCGACAGACATGGAATTTGGCTTTATCGCGCAAGATATTGAAAAATATAAGGCAGATAAAGACGATAACGACCTTTCTTTGAATGAAAAGGTACGTCAGCAAGAGAGCGATGATGCGGATGCGCTTCGTCTAGATCGTATCAATCAACGTCAAAAAGCCGCTAAGTTAGAGGCATTTAAAACGTTGGATGATATTCCAAAAGACTACGAAGCCCCGGATGCTTATCTTGATGAATCAGTTGCTATCATGCTGGATATGATCAAGAAATAAACAAAATACCTGTTATAAGGTGATTGTTTAAAGACGTACTATTTGAAAAGCGAGCTTAGGCTCGCTTTTTTTGTACCTGTGTTCTTGCCTCGAATAATGTCATGTTAACGGCATGCTTCCTCGCTTTTTAACTTGCTGCAGAACCACTGTTATTTGATTTTCGGCTGTGAAGTACACTGTAAAAATAACTAAACTTAAGTATTATTTTTCGAGTGATAATGACATTTAAGTTACTTCGCACTTAAAATTTAGTGACTTAGATCATATTTTTTCGCTTTCTATTCATTACGTGCCTAAGCTTAAAGAAAACGAGGGGACGCTTATGAAATGGATTCTACTATTTTTATCTTGTTTAAGTTTTGTGGCTTTTGGGAGCGAGGTCGCTTCGAGTAACCAACAATCAAAAAGTGATAGTAATCTATCTCATTTTGACCTTCCTTTGCTGCTTGGTGATTGGTATTTGATGAATCCTGATCCTGAGCAAGGCACTGAAAACTTTAGAGCGATCAAGCTCACTCTTGATTCAAACTACTCATTCACTATCGATATCCAAAAGAAAGACTACAGTGTCGATCATTGGGAAGGTTTGTATAACGCCAATGAAGACACGATTATTTTGGGTTTGAATACCTCAGAACCTCAGGTTTACGCGTACAGCAGTAATCACAACATGCTGAATCTTAACGGTGTTATGTTCACTAAGGCCTTGCCAAATGCATTGGCGGGAATCTGGTCAAGTGCCCAACTGTCTGGAAGCGATCTACGTGCGAGTAACATTCAAAAAATGGATTTAGTCCTTCAGCCGGACTTTATATTCATGTTCCGAGTATCAGATGAAGAAGGTGGTGAAGTCATTCGTCGCGGGGTGTATTATACAGAAGGCGATCAACTAGTGTTACTTTATGAGAACGGTGAACACGGCACTCGATATACACTGAACAGCGATGTGTTAACGCTGCAAGGTGAAGAGGGAGATATGTTTGCGGTACTCAATCGCATTCGATAATCGTGAGTTTTAGCAGTAACGGCGTACTCGTTGATAATATTGTGCACAGTTCATTTCTTAGGCGTTCCTGTCTGATTTGATTGATAAAATAGCAAAACATGGAGGCATTTTCTTACAATGCCTCCTTTTTTTAATATTCCCCTTGTTTTATTGGCGCTCAACCTTTAGATATATACAGTTAAAAAATAATTACGTATAACGATCAAAAGGAACCCGTCATGGCACATACACCTCAAGCTAAGTATCGTAAAGATTATCAATCACCATCTCACACGATTTCTGAAATCGATCTTACTTTCGATTTGTACGACTCAGCATCCATTGTTACGGCTGTTTCTAGTGTTAAGCAGGAGAAAGACAGCACGACATTAGTACTTGATGGTGAAGGCTTGAAGTTGGTTTCTGTTTTGGTAGAAGGTAAAGAGTGGACTCAATATGAACAGTCTGAAACTCAACTTACGCTGAATGACCTTCCAAAAGAATTTACTCTAACCATCGTTACCGAAGTTAACCCTGAAGGGAACAGTGCACTTGAAGGCTTGTACAAGTCGGGTGGCGCGTTCTGTACTCAATGTGAAGCTGAAGGTTTCCGCCGTATCACTTACTACATGGATCGCCCAGATGTGTTGGCGAAATTCACTACAACGGTAATTGCAAACAAAGCAGAGAACCCATTCTTATTAAGTAATGGTAACCGTGTAGATGAAGGTGAAGCTGAAAACGGTCGTCATTGGGTGAAGTGGCAAGACCCACATCCAAAACCAGCGTACTTGTTTGCTTTAGTAGCGGGTGACTTTGATGTACTTCGTGACGCATACACTACACAATCGGGTCGTAAAGTTGACCTAGAAATCTTTGTTGATAAAGGCAATCTAGACCGTGCGAGCCACGCGATGGTTTCTTTGATTAACTCAATGAAGTGGGACGAAGAACGTTTCAATCTTGAATACGACTTAGACATCTACATGATCGTAGCCGTTGATTTCTTCAACATGGGTGCGATGGAAAACAAAGGCTTGAACGTATTCAATTCGAAGTTCGTTCTAGCAAACGACCAAACTGCAACGGATACAGATTACCTAGGTATTGAAGCAGTAATCGGCCATGAATATTTCCACAACTGGACAGGTAACCGAGTGACGTGTCGCGATTGGTTCCAGTTAAGTCTGAAAGAAGGCTTAACCGTATTCCGCGATCAAGAGTTCTCATCTGATCTTGGCTCTCGCGCAGTAAACCGAATCAACAATGTTCGTATTATTCGCGGGCCACAATTCGCTGAAGACGCAAGTCCGATGTCTCACCCAATTCGTCCAGAAAAAGTGATAGAAATGAATAACTTCTACACATTGACTGTGTACGAAAAGGGCAGTGAAGTGATCCGAATGATCCACACATTGTTGGGTGAAGACGGTTTCCAAAAAGGCATGACGCTTTACTTCGAACGTCACGATGGTACGGCTGCAACATGTGAAGACTTCGTCGCGGCAATGGAAGATGCGTCGGGCATCGACCTATCTCAGTTCCGTTTATGGTACAGCCAATCTGGTACGCCGACGCTGTCTGTTGAAAGTAAGTACGACGCAGAGAAGAAACAGTACACGTTAACAACTCGCCAAGTAACAGCGCCAACTCATGAGCAAACGGAAAAGCAGGCTCTGCATATTCCTCTTGATATCGAGCTGTACACAGCTGCGGGTGAAGTTGTTGAGTTACAATGTAACGGTAAGCCAGTTCATAATGTATTAGATGTGAAAGAAGCAGAGCAAACGTTCGTGTTTGAAAACGTTTCTGAGCAACCGATCCCATCATTACTTCGTGAATTTTCTGCGCCAGTGAAACTGGAGTACAACTATTCAGATGAAGAACTGATCTTCCTAATGGTAAATGCACGCAATGAGTTCTCTCGTTGGGATGCGGGTCAAATGCTATTAGCGAAGTACATCCGCAGTAACGTTGAGAAGGTTCAACAGGGTCAAGCGTTTGAGCTTTCTGATTCTGTTGTTGATGCATTCCGTGGCGTACTGCTGAGTGATTCACTAGAGCCTGCATTTATTGCAGAAATGCTCTCTCTACCAAGCCACAATGAAGTATCAGGTTGGTATGAGCGTGTTGATATTGATGCGGTCGCATCGGTTCTTAACTCGATGAAAGTTACATTAGCTGCAGAACTTGAAGACGAGTTAGCGGCGGTTTATCACAGCCACGCACTAACAGAATACACGATCGATCACGATTCGATTGGTAAGCGTACTCTACGTAAAGTTTGCTTAAGTTACTTAGCTCATACTGGGCAGGGTAATGACTTGGTTGTTGCGATGTATCAACAAGCGAATAACATGACAGATACGATGGCAGCAATGGGCGCGGCAAACAGTGCACAACTACCATGTCGTGAAACCTTGATGGTGGATTACAGTGACAAGTGGAAACACGATGGTCTTGTTATGGATAAGTGGTTTGCATTGCAAGGTACAAACCCAAGTTCAAACGCACTTGAAGTGATCAAAGCGTCGATGTCGCACCAGGCGTTCAGTTTGAAGAACCCGAACCGTACCCGTAACTTGGTCGGTTCATTCTTAAACATGAACCCGGTTCAATTCCACGACAAGTCTGGTCAAGGCTATGCATTTGCTGGCGAGATCTTACGTGAGCTAAACAGCAGCAACCCACAAGTGGCTTCACGTCTGATTGACCCGCTACTTAAGTTCCGTAAGTACGATGATGAACGTCAAGCTCTTATCAAAAAAGAACTAGAGACGTTAAAGAACATGGACAACCTAGCAAAAGACTTGTTTGAGAAAGTGACGAAAGCACTAGAGGCTTAAGTCAGCGCGCATTCAGGTAACTGTTTGCTAATAAGCGGTTTACTAATAAACTGTTTGCTACAACGAAAGGTCATCAGTGGTAGAGAATATCTGCCACTGATTTTTTGTTTCTGGTTCATCGAATTTTCGATAAGCTAGAGCAGCTTCAAGTTCAGTTTAACCGTCAGACATCTAAAAGTGCCAAAAAACACTGGCACTGTATATTTATACAGGTATCGTATGAATCGCTATATTTTCCAACTTAACATCTCATATCAGCAGTTTTTGGCCAGCTATTCTGGCGCCGCAAGTAAAGTTCAAGTGATAACAACAACAGGTTTACGCTTACAGTTACCTGCAACTCGGTTTAGACCATTTCTTACACAAATAGGGGTTAGAGGGCAGTTTAGGCTGACAACTGACCAAAAAAATAAGTTTATTAAGTTAGAAGCTCTGTAAACCTTGGCGTGCCTAGTGAGTTAAAAGGAATCTTAATCACATAATCAAACATTTCACCTCTTACCACCTCCAAAACAATTAACTATTTTTCAATAATGCTTTTACAATAAATGAATGCATTACCTTTGCTTAACTCGTTAGTAGAAAAGAGCTCAACGGCACGTTTCAAACACCAGATTAAGTGATCCCCCTAATAATAAAATATAATTCTAATTGTGGAGTGTGACTATGACCGCACGTGAAACTGTGGTTCCAGTTTTACTTGAAAAAGTTTACAAGCTGATTCAAGACAAACTTGACCTTGCTCATCGACCTCTCGTAACTCAACTTGCTCAACACTTGTTTAGTAACGTTTCTCACGACGATCTGACTCAGAGAAACGAATCCGATTTATACGGTGCTGTAGTTAGCTTATGGCATCACATCAATGAAAAGAAAGCCGACGAAATCTCTGTACGCGTTTTCAACCCGACGGTAAGTCGTCAAGGTTGGCAGTCTACTCATACTATCGTTGAGATAGTCGTTCCAGACAGCCCATTCCTTGTTGATTCCGTAAAAATGGCACTTACTCGCCTAGACCTTTCTTCTCACCTTATGCTTCATAACCCAACACAAATCTCTCGCTCAGATAAGGGCAGTGTTGTCGGTGTAAGCAATAACGAAGGTGCATTCCAATCGCTTTTCCATATTGAGGTTGACCGTCTTAGCAGTAAAGCTGAAATGACAGCTCTTAAAACGGAGCTACTGGATATCTTTACCGATACTAGCTTAGTTGTGAACGATTGGTTGAAGATGGTTGAAAGACTTGAAGAAGTGACCAATCAAGTTGAACAGCAAAAAGAGAGCATTCCAGTAGACGGCCAGCGCTTTGATGAAACGTTGGCGTTTCTTCGTTGGTTAGGCCAACACAACTTTACATTCATGGGTTATAAGGAATATGACCTAGTTTCAGTTAACGGCGACACTGAACTGCAACCGACCAAGGAGCAAGGTCTTGGTTTGTTTGCGAACTCAGATCGTGTACGTAACGTTAAGCTATCTGAGTTTTCTGATTCGGCACGTCTTGAAGCGAAAAAGCCTTATGTGCTTATCGTAACCAAGGGCAACACGGCTTCACGCATTCACCGCCCAGCTTACAACGATTACATTGGTATTAAGAAGTTCGATAAGAACGGTAAGGTCATTGGTGAGCACCGCTTTACTGGTCTTTACACATCTGCCGTTTATAACCAAACCGTTGAAACGATTCCTCTTGTTCGCGAGAAAGTAGAACGTATTTTGGATGCGAGTGGTTACCGTGAAGGTTCATACTCTTACAAAGCGCTGCACAACATTCTTGAAAACTACCCACGTGATGAACTGCTGCAAGCTCGAGAAGAAGAGCTACTAGAAGTCGGTACGGGCGTAGTACAAATGCAAGATCGCGATCTCCTGCGTTTGTTTGTTCGCAAAGACCCGTTTGGTCGTTTCTTTAGCTGCATGGTTTACGTAACAAAAGATCGTTACAACACTGAGCTTCGTCGCCAAACACAGCGCATCTTGAAACAGTACTTTGGTTGTGAAGAAGAGGTTGAATTTACAACGTACTTCTCTGAAAGCCCGCTAGCAAGAACGCACTATATTGTTCGTGTTGATAACAACAACATGGATGTGGACGTGAAAACAATTGAGCAAAATTTAATGGAAGTATCGTCTACGTGGGATGACCGTCTGTCTGAATCTATCATTGCAAACTTCGGTGAAAGCAAAGGTCTTCCATTGTCGAAAGAGTACATGCGTGCATTCCCACGTTCGTACAAAGAAGACATGATGCCAGGTTCTGCTGTTGCCGACATTGAACGTTTAGAAGCGCTAAGTGAAGACAACAAACTGGGTATGCTTTTCTACCGTCCTCAAGAAGAAGCGGCAGATTCAAAAGCCGTTCGTTTGAAGTTGTTCTACCACAGCGATGAGCCAATTCACCTTTCTGATGTTATGCCAATGCTTGAAAACTTTGGCCTACGCGTTATCGGTGAATCTCCATATGAAGTGCGTAAAACCAACGGTGTGACCTATTGGATCCTTGATTTCTCTATGCTGCACAAGAGCGATAAGACCATTGATCTTCGTGAAGCTCGCGATCTTTTCCAACAAGCCTTTGCGGCAATCTGGGCGGGTGAGTTAGACAGCGATGGTTTCAACCGCTTAGTACTTGGCGCTGGTCTTTCTGGCCGTGAAATCTCAATCTTACGTGCTTATGCTCGTTACATGCGTCAAGTTGGTTTCCCATTCAGCCAACAATACATTGAAGACACATTGTCTAATTACCCAGAATTAGCGAAAGGGCTAGTGAGCCTATTCGGCAAGCGTTTTGACCCGAAACTGAAGGGCAGCGTAAAAGGCCAACAAGATCTTATTAAGAAGATCACTGAACAGTTGGATCATGTAGAAAGCTTGGATGATGATCGTATCATTCGTCGCTACATGGAAATGATCACTGCAACGCTTCGTACTAACTACTACCAAGTAGACGAGAATAAGCAGTCTAAACCTTGGTTGGCTCTGAAAATGAGACCAAGCGAGATTCCAGATATCCCTGCGCCGGTTCCTGCGTTTGAGATCTTCGTTTACGCACCAGACATTGAAGGTGTGCATTTACGTGGCGGTAAAGTAGCACGCGGTGGTTTACGTTGGTCAGACCGTCAAGAGGACTTCCGTACTGAGATTCTAGGCCTAGTTAAAGCGCAACAAGTTAAGAACACGGTTATCGTACCGGTTGGTGCTAAAGGTGGTTTCGTTTGTAAGCGTCAACACATGATGTCTGGCCGAGACGAGATCTTTGCTGAAGGTCAACGTTGTTACAAGCGCTTCATCCGTGCATTGCTAGACGTTTCAGACAACATCATTGAAGGTGAGGTTATCCCACCTAAGAGCGTTGTTCGTCACGATGAAGATGACCCATACTTGGTTGTTGCAGCCGATAAAGGCACCGCGACATTCTCAGATCTAGCGAACTCAGTAGCTGAAGAGTACAACTTCTGGCTAGGTGATGCGTTTGCATCGGGTGGCTCTAACGGTTACGACCACAAAGCCATGGGTATCACGGCGAAAGGTGGCTGGGAATCGGTTAAACGTCACTTCCGCGAAATGGGTATTAACTGTCAAAGCACAGACTTCACTGCCATTGGTGTGGGTGATATGGCGGGTGACGTATTTGGTAACGGTATGCTGCTATCTAAGCACATTCGCTTGCAAGCTGCGTTTAACCACATGCACATCTTCATTGACCCGAATCCAGAATCAGCATCAAGCTGGGTAGAGCGTGACCGTCTGTTTAATCTGCCTCGTTCAAGTTGGGAAGATTACAATAAAGACCTGATTTCTCAAGGTGGTGGCATCTTCTCTCGCCGAGCGAAGTCTATCTCTTTGACACCTGAAATTCAGAAAATGCTGGGTACCAAGAAAGCATCAATGGCACCAAACGACTTGATCAAAGCGATCTTGTCTATGAAAGTTGATCTACTTTGGAACGGCGGTATTGGTACTTACGTTAAGTCTTCTAGTGAGACTCATACCGATGTGGGTGACCGTGCAAATGACGTGCTACGTATCGATGGCCGTGACCTGAAAGCTAAGGTTGTTGGTGAAGGCGGTAACTTGGGTATGACTCAATTGGGTCGTATTGAATACGCTCTAACGGGCGGTCGAGTTAATACTGACTTTGTCGATAACGTTGGTGGTGTAGATTGCTCGGATAACGAAGTTAACATTAAGATCTTCTTGAATGGCTTGGTGTCTAATGGTGATCTTACCGTTAAGCAACGTAACCAAGTTCTTGAATCTATGGAAGATGAAGTAGGTGAAATCGTACTAGACGACGCTTACTGCCAAGCTGAGTCTATCTCTGTTACTGAGCATCAAGGTGTAGGCTTAGTGAAAGAGCAAATCCGCTTTATCCACACAATGGAAAAAGCCGGGTACTTAGACCGTGGTTTGGAATACATCCCAGATGACGAAACGCTGCTAGAACGTGAGAAGCAGGGCCAAGCACTAACAAGACCAGAGCTATCAGTATTGATCGCTTACGGTAAAATGGTTCTAAAAGAAGATCTTGTGAGTGATGACATTGCGAATGATGAGTTCCATGCTCAACAACTGATGCAATACTTCCCAACAGAGTTACGCCGTAACTACTCTCAGCACATGGATAACCATCCACTTCGTGCAGAGATCATTGCGACTGCGCTTGCTAACCAAATGGTTAACGAGATGGGCTGTAACTTCGTGACTCGCTTGCAAGAAGAGACGGGCGCGAACATTGTTGATATTGCGAATGCTTACGCGGCATCACGTGAAATCTACGGCCTGGGTAAGGTATTGAAGAGCATCCGTGAACTGGACAACATCTCAAGTTCTGAAGCTCAATACGAATTGCTTTACCATGTACGTCGCACGCTTCGTCGTCTAGCACGCTGGTTGCTAAGAAACCGTACCGGTAAACAGTCAGTGAATGCATTGATTGAGCTTTACCAAGGTGATGTCGTCGCAATTACTGAGAAGCTGGATGCAAACCTAGTGGCTTCAGAAGTAGAAGAGCATCAAGCAATGGCTCAAGTATGGATTGACCAAGGTGTAAACGCTGAGCTGGCTAATTCAGTGGCTCGTTTGTCTAGCCTGTACTCAGCACTGGATATATCTACAGTGGCTCGTGAAACGGGTAAAACAGTACAGCAAGCGTCTAAGCTTTACTTCAACCTAGGCGACCGTTTGTCACTGCACTGGTTCTTGAAGCAAATCAATGGCCAAGCTATAGACAACAACTGGCAAGCACTGGCGCGTGCAGCATTCAGAGAAGATCTGGATTGGCAGCAACGCCAGTTAACTGGTCAAGTACTTAACTGTGGTTGTGCTTCAGATATCGATGTGATTAAAGCGCTTGATGACTGGATGGAAAGTAACTCTGTTTCTCTACATCGTTGGGAAAGCATCCTAAACGAATTCAAAGTAGGTTCTGTTCATGAGTTTGCTAAGTTCTCAGTAGCACTGCGTGAATTGATGCTGTTGAATCTAAACTGCATGTCAAAAGACTAGTTACTAGATAAGACGAAAAAGTATAAGGGCAGGCCAAAAGGTCTGCCTTTTTCGTTTCGGTAAAGTGGAAACAATAGGCCTAACGACTTTTGAAGAACAAACTTCGACGCAAACGTTGTTTGTTGTTAAGTGACCTGGTGGCTGTACTAAGGTTGAGATTAGAAATGGCTTAATAACTTGAAGAAACGATAACGTTTGCTTAATAATGAACCTCATTCGTTAGCAAACTTGATTATCTTACCCTTACAGACAGTAATAGATTGAATAGTTGGGTAAATAAGTAAATAATAGCGCCCCGTTTACACGGGGCTTTTTTCTATCGGAGGCACAATGCTTTACCGTCTAGCCAGAACTGGCTTTTTCCAACTTGATGCCGAAAAGGCACATGATCTTGCAATTCAAAATTTCAAGCGCTTCACAGGCACACCTATTGATCTTTTGTATCGCCAACAATTACCTCACCGACCTGTAGAGTGCATGGGTCTTACTTTTAAAAACCCAGTTGGCCTTGCTGCTGGCCTAGATAAAAACGGCGAATGTATTGATGCATTTGGCGCAATGGGTTTTGGTTTCGTAGAAGTAGGAACAGTGACTCCACGTCCGCAAGCGGGTAACGACAAACCTCGTTTATTCCGTCTTGTTGAAGCTGAAGGTATCATCAACCGCATGGGTTTTAACAACCTAGGCGTCGACAACCTTGTTGAGAATGTTAAGAAGTCGAACTACGATGGCATCTTAGGCATTAACATTGGTAAGAATAAAGACACACCAATTGAAAAGGGCGCTGAAGATTACTTGATCTGTATGGAGAAGGTATATCAATACGCTGGTTACATTGCTGTGAACATCTCTTCACCAAACACTCCAGGACTTCGTTCTCTGCAATATGGCGAAGCACTAGACGATCTATTGTCTGAACTGAAAACGAAACAATCTGAACTGGAAGAGAAGCATGGTAAATATGTTCCTCTTGCTCTTAAGATTGCTCCGGATCTAAGCGACGACGAAATTCGCCAAATTTGTGAATCATTGATCAAAAATAAGATCGATGGTGTGATCGCAACAAACACAACATTGGATCGTTCAATCGTTGAAGGTATGAAACATTGTGATGAAGCGGGTGGCCTAAGTGGACGTCCTGTTCAATCTCGTAGTACTGAAGTAGTTCGTAAACTTCACGAAGAGCTGGGTGACAAACTGCCGATCATTGGAGTAGGTGGTGTTGACTCGTATGTTGCTGCAAAAGAGAAAATGATGGCAGGCGCTAAGCTTGTACAAGTTTACTCTGGTTTCATTTACAAAGGTCCAGGCCTTGTAGGTGACATCGTTAAAAATCTTTAAACGGCAAGACGCTTTTATTTCTGAAAAGCGACAATCTGGCATCGTCTTAATAAAAGAGACACTGTAACTCACTGAGTTGTAGAGAAAAGCGATAAGAAAGAGGAATTCATTTCCTCTTTTTTTTTGCCTATTGCTCAGTAAAATTACTGTAATTGAAGGTAATTTTGCGTTTTACCTAATGGAATGGTTCAACAGTGTGAGACGAAATGATGCTTAAACCTAGCGATACATGGAGTTGGTATTACGATGAGCAGCAATGTTCATTAATGCTAAACCTCGGAGAGGATATGATTTTCAAAACGAATCTGGTCCGAAATAAGCTGGTGGACTGCGCGTTTAGAGATAATGAATTCACCGTTGATGACGCATCTTCATACCAAACCTTCAAAGAACAAATTTCTGGCTTAGAACTGTCTGAGCCTCGCCAAGCTGAACTCGCGCTTTATTGCGTGGCAGCAAAGCGCTTCCACAAGCCTGTACAGCCTAAGAGTTGGTTCTTCGACTCACAGGGCGCTGGCCACGAATACCCTCAAGAAGGGGATAT
Organism: Vibrio sp. 10N.261.51.A4; assembly: GCF_041471945.1. NCBI lineage: Bacteria > Pseudomonadati > Pseudomonadota > Gammaproteobacteria > Vibrionales > Vibrionaceae > Vibrio > Vibrio sp. 10N.261.51.A4. The sequence continues at coordinate 101,635 of NZ_JBFRPJ010000069.1, read as the reverse complement.
CGTACAAATGAATAACGAGCATAGCTTAGGGTATTTCATTGTATTAGAAGTGGGAGAGTGTGCGAGCCTATGTGCATTTGTCGACCTAGAAGAGTTTCTGCTTACACCTTCAAAAGGGTTACGCTTTGGCGACTCGATTAAGGTCATGCACGATAGAATGATAGACGCGAACGCTATTCTTCATCAAACGCACATTGCGATGGTCGGTTAGCCTTCAATCTAGTCCATCATTTCTCAAACACATCGCAACGCATCAACCTGTCAAATCTTCCCCAAAATCGGCTCATTAGCCGATTTTTTTGTGCCTAAAAAACCTCATCCTGATAAATACATCACTGCTTAACCATTTAAATAGTGAACTTACGACTATTTTTTCGCCTTAATTTCTGCCTGTTTTTATCGCCAGAAGTGTAATTTACCCATCTTTATTCCCTGTTTTTGGTCTTTTGTAGTTAAATTTCATCAATAAATCTCATTTGGTATATACCAGTTTTGAGGTGAATATAAATTCACATTGCTACTTTGGTTAATAAGTGGTCAGAAATGAAGTTGGTTTGATAGGTCTTATGTTCTAAGGGGATGTGGGTAAGCGATCGCTTCAAGACTGTGCATTTGCTAGCCAGTTAGTCGAAAGATTCAATGAAAAGACGTGTTTAGTGTGATGCTCTAGTTACAAATTCAGGTATAATCGAACTCATTTTTATCAATAAAAGAACACTATGAATCAATATCTAGCGGTTACCTCAAACGGCCTTGAGAATTTATTAGTTGAAGAACTAACCCAACTAGGGATTACAAACGCAAAACCTGTTCAAGCAGGTGTTAAATTCAAAGCGACCAATGAGCAAATTTATCGTTGTTGTTTGTGGAGCCGTTTGGCTTCTCGATTTGTACGTGTCCTTTCTGAATTCACTTGTATGGACGACATGGATTTGTACCTATCAACCACTGCGGTTAACTGGGTAAATCAATTCCATAGCTCTAAGCGTTTTGTTGTTGACTTCAATGGTACGAACAACGAAATCCGTAATAGCCAATACGGTGCGATGAAAGTAAAAGATGCCGTTGTTGATTGCTTTGAGAAGAAGTCTTTACCTCGTCCTTCTATTAGCAAAGAGAACCCAGACATTCGTATCCACGTTCGTTTACACCGTGATAAAGCGATTCTTGGTGTTGATATGGTAGGTAGCGGTCTTCACCAACGTGGTTACCGTCCTGAATCAGGTCGAGCACCACTACGTGAAACTCTTGCTGCCGCGATTCTTCTTCGTAGTGGTTGGGATGCAACGAAACCTTTCCTAGATCCAATGTGTGGTTCAGGTACGTTAGTGATTGAAGCTGCAATGATGGCTGCAAACATGGCTCCAGGTGTTAAACGTCAGAAGTGGTGTTTTGAATCACTAGAAGATTTCGAGCCTGAGCTTTGGGCTGAAGTTAAAGCAGAAGCGAACGTCCAAGGCCGTCGTGGCGTTAAGAAAGTAGAATGTAAGTTCTATGGCTATGACAATGACGAACGCATGATCAAAACAGCGCGTGACAATGCTCGTCGTGCTGGTGTTGAAGAGTTGATTGAATTCGAAGTAGGTGATGCTGCAAAACTTAAGCGTCCTACCGAGTTTACTGATGGTGTGATTGTTTCTAACCCACCTTATGGTGAGCGTTTAGGTACAGAGCCGGGTCTTATTGCTCTTTACACAGCATTTGGCGCGCAGCTTAAAGCTGAATTTGGCGGTTGTAACGCGTCTATCTTCTCTAGTTCAGACGAACTACTGAGCTGCTTACGCATGCGTGCAGACAAACAGTTCAAATTGAATAACGGTGCGTTACCGTGTCACCAAAAGAACTACTCAATTTCAGATCGTCCGATGTCAGAACGTCCAACGGGCGAGCAAGAACAGTTAATTGCTCCTGACTTCGCAAACCGTCTTAAAAAGAACATCGGTAAAATTGGCAAGTGGGCTAAGAAAGAGCAATTAGATTGTTACCGTATCTACGATGCGGACTTACCAGAATACAATGTAGCGATTGATGTATACCCAGGTCACCTTGTGATTCAAGAATACGCAGCGCCTAAAGATGTACCGGAAGAGAAGGCAAAACGTCGCTTAACCGATATCATCCGTGCTTCTATTCAAGTAACAGGCGTAGAAGCAAACAACGTTGTGCTTAAAGTTCGTCAGAAACAGAAAGGCCGTTCTCAATACCAGAAATTGGCTCAAGACTCATCGAACTTAGAAGTGAACGAGTATGGCGTTAAGCTGATTGTTAATCTTCATGATTACCTAGATACCGGGTTGTTCCTAGATCATAAGATCACTCGTCGTCGTATCGGTGAGATGGCCGCAGGTAAGGATTTCCTAAACTTGTTTGCTTATACAGGAAGTGCATCTGTTCATGCTGCTGTGGGTGGTGCTCGTTCTACAACTACTGTTGATATGTCTAATACCTACCTAGAGTGGGCGAAAGAGAACATGGAGCTTAACGGTCGTGTTGGTCGTCAACATCAGTTTGTTCAAGCTGACTGTCTACAATGGCTAGCTAAAGAGCAGGGTTCTTATGATCTGATCTTTATCGATCCACCTACGTTCTCTAACTCAAAGCGTATGGATCAATCTTTCGATGTTCAACGTGATCACATTCAGCTGATGGAAAACCTTAAACGTCTTCTTCGTGAAGAAGGCACGATTGTGTTCTCTAACAACAAGCGTCACTTCAAAATGGACTTGGAAGCTCTAGATGAGTTAGGTCTTAAGGCTCAGAATATCTCAGCGAAGACACTTCCATTGGACTTCTCTCGCAATAAGCACATTCATAACTGCTGGTTGATTACACATAAGTAGTTAAGAGATCGTATAAGGATATATAGTGCTGACTCTCTACAGTACAGAAGGGTGCCATCTATGTGAGATGGCATTCCAACTCACGGAACAGTTAAACATTAGCCATCACGTCAACGTTGTTGACATTGCATTTGATGATGAGCTCTTTTCCCGTTACGGGGTCACTATTCCGGTGCTCAAATTTGAAAGCTCTGACCTTTCTCAAAGCTCAGAGCTTAACTGGCCATTTGGCTTGTTAGAACTTAATGATTGGTTAAAGAAGAATGGCATTACTTACAATTCATAATGGGCAATTAGCGTTTGGCGATCACCCGTTATTAGATCGTGCGGACTTCGCACTGCAAGAAAACGAACGTGTGTGTTTAGTAGGGCGCAATGGCGCTGGTAAGTCTACGTTGATGAAAATCCTGTCTGGGAACATCATCATGGACGACGGCAAGATGCAAATCACACAAGATGTGGTTGTGTCGCGCCTTGAGCAAGATCCACCGCGCAATGAGCAAGGTACCGTTTATGATTACGTTGCTGGTGGCCTAGCTGAAATCGGTGAACAGCTGAAGATCTATCATGATCTTCTGGATCTCATCGGTACTGACCCTAGTGAAAAGAACCTAAATCGTCTTACTCGTGTTCAAGAGCAATTGGATCATGCGAATGCATGGCGCTTTGAAGATCGCGTAAGCAACGTATTGGCGGCGCTTAAGCTAACTGCAGAAACCAAACTGACGGATTTGTCTGGTGGTTGGCAACGTAAAGCAGCACTTGCTCGTGCGCTTGTATGTGACCCTGACGTGCTTCTACTTGACGAACCGACTAACCACTTAGATGTTGCGACCATTGAATGGTTAGAGGGTTTCCTGAAAGACTTCCGCGGTTCAATCATCTTTATCTCGCATGACCGTGCGTTCATTAAATCGATGGCAACACGTATTGTCGATCTTGATCGCGGTAAATTGAGCTCTTTCCCGGGTGATTACGAAAACTATCTTGTTGAGAAAGAAGAAGCGCTTCGTGTAGAAGAAATGCAAAACGCTGAATTTGATAAGAAGCTTGCTCAAGAGGAAGTTTGGATTCGTCAAGGCATTAAAGCTCGTCGTACTCGTAACGAAGGCCGTGTGCGTGCGCTTAAGAAGCTACGTGAAGAGCGTTTAAACCGTCGAGAAGTGCAGGGCAAAGCCGTTATCCAAATCGACGATGGCCAGCGTTCAGGCAAGATTGTATTTGAAGCTGAAAACATTAACTTTGGCTTCGAAGGCAAAGAGATTGTTAAAGACTTCAGCTTCAATATCATGCGTGGTGATCGTATCGCTCTAATTGGCCCGAATGGCTGTGGTAAGAGTACGGTACTTAAACTGCTGCTTGATCAACTTAAGCCAGATTCAGGTCGTCTACATTGCGGTACTAAGCTTGAAGTCGCTTACTTTGACCAATATCGTGAAATTCTAGATCCTGAGAAGTCTGTAATCGATAACTTAGCGGATGGTAAGCAAGAAGTCACTGTAGGTGGCCGTGAGCGTCATGCACTAAGCTACTTACAAGATTTCTTATTCTCTCCAAAACGTGCTCGTACTCCTGTTAAAGCACTATCTGGTGGTGAGAAAAACCGTCTGTTACTAGCTCGTATCTTCCTTAAGTCGAACAACTTATTGATTCTCGATGAGCCAACCAACGATCTAGATATCGAAACTTTGGAACTTTTAGAAGATTTGCTTGCCAACTATCAGGGTACTCTTCTTTTAGTGAGCCACGATCGTCAGTTTGTTGATAACACGGTTATGACAAGTTGGATCTTTGAAGGTAATGGTGTTATTGAAGAATTTGTTGGTGGTTACCACGATGCTCAGCAGCAAAGAAAACAAGCATTAGAGTACCGACAGGTTGAAAAGCCATCAAAGCCTGAGAAAGTAGTTGAGGAAACTCCCAAAACTGCGCCAGTTAAGGCTAAACCTAAGAAGTTATCGTATAAGCTACAACGAGAACTAGAAGCGCTACCAATGCGTTTGGAAGAATTGGAAACTCAAATTGAAACTCTTCAGGAAGAAGTCAACGATCCAAGCTTCTTTTCAAAATCTGTAGAGCAGACACAACCAGTATTAGATAAGCTATCTGCAGCAGAGCAGGAGCTTGAAGTTGCTTTTGAGCGCTGGGAAGAGCTCGAGGCACTACAACAGGAAAGTTAAGAAGTAATAATGACTTGTACTAAATTCAAATTAACAACTGTTGCAGCCCTAGTTTTGGCTGCAACTAATGCCAACGCTGCGCTTTACAAGGTAGTTGAAGTAACGCCTTCAATTACTGGTGCGTCAGAGATATTTGGTGTCGCGATTCAGCCTGGTGTTGCAAAGGATGCTGGTGGTGTAGTACTTGCGAAAGGGTGTTTTGCGTCAAATGCGGAAAATTGTGGTGACAGCTCATTTAAACTCGCCGGCGAAACACGCGATACTGTTGAAGCTGTTAGCTATCGTGAAGAAGTACCATTCGCGATGGACGCTCCGTTTCAATATATTCAAGAGTTTGATGATTTTGAAAACTACTGCTATCGAGAGCTAAGATATTCTACATGTGAAAGCTGGGCTCAAAATCGTTGGAATGATACTTGGAATAAGGAAAGAAACGACCTTACTCATGTCAATGCGAAAGCCTTTGTTGAAGGTGGCGAAACCTTTGATAGCCGCAATACGGTAATTAACTCGCTTTATATAAACGATGCCGATGAAGTTGAGCCTTTGGGGGTTAAATCTGAAGGTGGTATTCGTAATAACGCGATGTTCACAACTACACCAAATGGGCCAACAGGCACTTCGGAAACTCGTGCATGGCACGCTATCAAAGCAAGTAACGACAAAGTTTACAATGTAGGTAGTGTATCTACGGAAGGAGCTAAAACGGATACGTCAGATACAACGTTTAGTTCAAAGGCGGCTATTTGGGATGGCACAATAACGAAAGAGATCGACTGGATTAGATCTGGTAACGCTCAACAGGGCGATTATTTTGCCCAAGGCAGCATGCGTTCAATTGTTGAATCGGACTCTCTTTTTTATGGTGTAGGCTATAATACTGCTGATGGAAACGGCGATCTACAAGATATGAATGCAAGTGTCTTTGTGAGTACTTCACTCGATCTCGCTACGGCAACGTGGACAACTACACAAATTAGCGGTGCAGAGGTTAAGTCTGGTTCATCTAACGATGATGCTAGATACAGTAACTCAGTAGCAACCGATATTAACGACAACTTGTTTGCAGTTGGATATTCAAAACGTAACGGTTATGTTCCTGAAAATGGTAGTGCCGGTAATAAGCCTTTTATTGTAACGGATGCTAAAAACCCAACAGCAACGTATTTGTCTGGCGGTATCTTCTTCAGTGGCTCAAGCGGTGAAGCTAAAGCGGTAAATAATTACAATGAACTTGTTGGCCAGATCGATGCGGAAACGACGCGTGAAGTCGATGGCAGCGAAAGAAGACACAGAGGCTTTATTTACCCTTACGATCTCCCGTCTTCAACTGATGAACGCCGTGTTGATATTTTTGGTGGTAAAGCATGGTGGTTAGATGACTTAACAAATGATGGTGATGCGTCTAGTCACAATAACCAATTTAGAATCATTGATGCGACGGATATCAATGATGCTGGCGTGATTTCAGCAACGGCTATCAAATGTACAGTCGACGGTAATGATAAGCCTTATGACACAACATCACACAACTCATACTGTGGTGGTGCTTCATCTAACGCAGTCGAAAAGGTTGTAGCTGTTAAGCTTATCCCAATCAAGGGAGCAAGGTATGACACTGGCTCTGACATTGATAGCGTAGTAACTCGTAGCACCGACACCGAGAAAGTTGAGCGCCAAGGTGGTAGCCTAGGTTGGTTAACTTTGACTGTGCTTGGTCTATTAGGGTTCCGCAGAAAATTTAAATAATTTTATCTCCTGAGCCCGAGTTCACAATTCTGAACTCGGGCTTTTTTTCGCCTTGAGAAAAGTGAAAATTTGACCGATTCTTAAAGTTGGAGTCACAAAAACTCCGTAAAGTTGTAATCATTGTATGTTAGTAAATGGAACACCCGTATGAGGACTGCACTATGAAGAGACAAAAGCGTGATCGACTAGAACGAGCACAATCTCAAGGCTACAAGGCTGGTTTAAATGGACGGTCGCAAGAAGCTTGCCCATATAGCCAAATGGATTCTAGGTCTTATTGGTTAGGTGGATGGCGTGACGCCAAAGATGACAAGCAATCAGGTCTCTATAAGTAGATAGGGCGTAAAGAATTCAAGGTCAGGGCTCCATTGTCTGTTGATTACAACGGCCGGAGCCTTGTTAGTTTCAGACGAGTGATAAGCTCCCCAGAGCTATAAAGTATTATAGTTTCGCTATCATAAGCGTATCGCTGGTGGATTTATCCTGTTTCAAGCTTAATACGGGATACTTTAATGCACTATAACTAAATTTATTGGAACGAAAATAAAGCAGCCATGGGCTGCTTTACTAAAAATCTAACTATTAGATTAGAATGCTGACGTATCTTGGAAAAGGCCAACTTTCAAATCTTTAGCAACGTAGATCTCTTTACCATCAACAAGTACGCGACCATCCGCAAGGCCCATAACTAGACGACGGTTAACAACACGCTTCATGTGGATCTCGTAAGTTACTTTTTTCGCTGTAGGCAGAATTTGACCAGTGAATTTCACTTCGCCAACCCCTAGAGCACGACCTTTACCTTCGCCGCCAACCCAACCAAGGTAGAAACCAACCAGCTGCCACATTGCGTCAAGGCCTAGACAACCAGGCATTACAGGGTCACCTGGGAAGTGACAATCGAAGAACCATAGGTCAGGAGTAATATCCAGCTCAGCAAGAACTAAACCTTTACCGTAATCACCTTCAGTTTCAGACATCTTAGTGATGCGATCCATCATTAGCATGTTCGGTGCTGGTAGTTGAGGGCCTTGTGGCCATAGTTCGCCTTGGCTTGATGCTAGAAGCTCTTCGCGAGTGTAAGAATCACGTTTGTTTTGCATTATCAATTACTCCGATTTTTGATAGGTGCATATTAGTGAACAGGTGTACGCTAAACAAGTCCGATCAGTACTAGACAAACCAGTTTTTAATGCGTCCAACGATTCCAATAGGGTGCTCATGTCTTTCAAAGTTTTCAATACGTTCCGCGATTTTACTCAGAACGCTTTCTTGTTCATCGTCTCTAAATGGTTTGTTCATAATGAGAGGAATTGCTTCGTCTACATTAGACACAGACCAAATATGGAATTCTTCATTCTTAATGCTTTCAATAAGGTCAGGCTTTAGTGCAAGATGCCTTAAGTTCGATCTTGGAAGGATCACACCTTGTTCGCCTGTTAAGCCGTTGTGCTTACACACATGGTAGAAGCCTTCGATTTTCTCGTTTAGCCCGCCAACAGCTTGCACACGTCCAAATTGGTCAACTGCACCTGTAACCGCAATTTGTTGATTGATAGGGTATTCAGACAAAGCACTAACCAGAGAACACAACTCTGCAAGAGAAGCACTATCGCCATCTACTTCGCAATACGATTGCTCAAATACCACAGAAGCGGCATAAGGTAGCGGATCTTCAAGGTTGAGTGCGCTGCTCACAAATGCTTGCATGATCATCATACCTTTTGCATGAAGATTACCACCAAGTTCGGCTTTGCGCTCAACATCGGCAATATCACCATCACCAAAGTGAATAACACAGGAAATTCGTGCAGGTTCACCATACGATATCGGGTGTCCCGGTACATCGATGACCGTCAATCCATTAACTTGACCAACTTGTTCACCTTCAGTTTCGATAATGACTTGGCCATCACGAATATCATCAAGGGCGCGTTCTGGTAGATAAGATTCACGGTTGTATTTGTGCTGTTGAGCTTGCTGGATATGGTGAATATCAATCTCACCATTGTCGGCTTCAATCAAAGCTTCGTTCAATAACGCGTTGTGCCAAATAGGGCACAGTGGGATATAGCTTTGATCTTCGGTTTCTCTTGCTCCGGCAGTAAGAATGCCAGTCAACGCTTGTTGCGTGATGTTTGGTAATTCATAGCGTTGTTGAAGCCACTTAAGGTAACCAAGATATTGAGTCAAAGTCTCTTCAGAGAGCTTGATATCTTGTTCAATTTCGCTAAATAGGCAAAAACCGGTTTGAATATCGCTGTCCAGGTAATCAAGGTCACCTAGTTGAGCTCTGTCTCCAACCACAATCAACTTAATGTTGTAAGTCAAAGGCAAAGTCGGGGATTGGTTCAAGTGCTCTGGATTACTGCTGATTGGTTCTACGGCTTCACCAAGCAGTGCTGATTTAAGCAGTAACCAGCTTCCTGGGTTGGCCAAGATCAAGTTTGCTGAAACGATCAGATAGCCGTTGTTTGCTCTAGCCAGTAGGCCGGGCTTTGTCGCTACAACCTTACCGTCTTTTGACTGAACTTGGTCAAACAGAGAGACAGCATTTAAAGACTCAGTTTTTATAACCGGTAGAGTGTGATCATCTAAAGCAGTGACTAGAGATTCAACAATCATTTGACGATAGATCGAATTGTCTGGAGCGTTTACCAGTAAAACACGCGAAAGGTTAGACAAACGGACAAAGCGGGTTAACGCATCTTTGAATCTATGTTGAATATCTGAAAACGGGAAAGGCGAGATGTCAGGGAATTGCTCTAATTGAGCGCTATATTCGTCGTACTGAGGCGTAACATGTCGCCAATCTACTTGAGTCATTTAAGTTTCTGATTATGATAATGAGGTAGGGAGTATATAGAAAAACCGATCTCGCTTGTAGCTCTATGTGGTAGTTACTAATCACTAAGCTAATATAAGTATGATCTTGGTCTATTCTTTCAAGACAATAATTGTTAAATAGCCTATTTTGGGTTACGCTGTCACTAGGATTAACTTTCGAGATTAGACATGAAATATCAGCAACTTGAAAACTTGGAATGTGGTTGGAAATGGAACTATCTGGTCAAAAAATGGAAAGAAGGCGAGTCGATCACCTGCCACATAGATTCAAGTGAATCTGACGTTGCTGTTAAAGCCTTATTGAAGCTTGAACACCAACCTACAGGTGTCCTTGAGTGGATATCTAACAACATGTCTCCTGAGCTCGATAACAAGCTTAAACAAGCGATCAGAGCTAAGCGAAAACGCCACTTCAATGCTGAACAAGTTCATACAAAGAAGAAATCAATCGACCTTGATTACCGTGTATGGGAAAAGCTATCTCAACGTGCGAACGAGCTAGGTTGTACGCTCTCAGATGCCATCGAGTATTTGGTTAGCGAAGCGTCTCGTAGTGAGCAGGCCAGCAAGACGGTGACTAGCCTCAAAGAAGACTTAAGCAAGCTCCTTTCTGACGATAAATAACCATCAACAGTAGTGGTGACATTATGATGTACGTAATCTTAATCGGTGCGGTATTAGTTTTTTGGTTAGTAGCAGTCGATCGACCGGTATTGAAAATTAAATTTAGCGACGGGGCGATCGAACAAGTTAAAGGGTATCTTCCACCGAGCTTTAAGCACAACCTTCAAGAGATTGGTCATAACAATACCTTTAAAGGCGAGCTAAAAGTGTATGCAAAACGTTCTGGTTACAATCTCAAGTTCACTAAAGATGTTCCTAAAAACGTACAGCAACGTATTCGTAACGTGTTCCCGCATAATGGTTTTAAGTCTAAAGGCTCAAAGAAAGCGTAATCGTTGAGAGTTACGCGTTAGCTGGTCAATCCTCATACTAAGTTAATCCTTCATTTCTCTTAAATCTCCGCATACTGTTCTCACCCTCAACAAAGAGAGAGCAGTATGAGATATCTAGTATTACTATTATGTTTTTTATCCCCAGTCGCTTTTCCCGACGATGCATTGGTTAATCCTGTAGCTAAAAAGATAAAAGTCACCGTCATGAAAGGGCTCAACAAGAGTAATGTTGATTTCGAGGGTTATTGCGATCTGATGATTGAGATGAAGCACTCTAAAGGTTATGCAAGAATCAAAAAGGTGAGAACGTCTGGAGATAGTAAAGTTTGCAAGCAGGCGAAAAAACACCTACCGACGAAGAAAAGGTTCAAATACAGCTTTCCAGAAAAGTATATCCGGCTACATATCACACACTAGCCACTCTCAACGCACTATAACTAAATATCCTTAATTTTATTGAAACAATTTCGTGAACCAATCTCTAATTTCTATTAATATTAGTTTTGTTATAAAGGCAGGATATGCCGATACAAGAGCATTTACGGCAAAGGAAAGTCACGGTTGTTGTTAGCAAATAAAAGTTATACCCCTGAAGTAGTTGAGATCTCAAGGAAGGTCTCAATCAATGTTGAAGCTCGCTTTAATCGATGGTTAATCTCACCTGAATATAAGCTCGCACAATCTACAGTAGACACGTTACTAAGTTTGGAAAATAGGTATTGTGATAGTGTCATATTTGATGAATCTGACCGCATATCTCACAATCAACGTATTTTATTGCGCTGCGAGCAGGATAGAGTCAATGCTCATCGTGAAAAAGTCGACGCGAAGCAACAAACCTTACGATACGTTATCGATGATGTCAGCAATGCCGCTTCTGCGCTAATGCTTGAGAAGCTTCAAGGTACCTTAATAAGTTCGTTGTTTTCAGACTTACCCGATTACAATCAGTTCGCTAGTGTTGCGTATTCGCCATCTTTAAACTTTTCCAAACTCCATGAAATATCCGCGAAAAGTAGGCCATTGAGCTCAAGTTTAATCGAGTTTGTTTCCAATCAAGAGTTTGCAGATAAATATGGAAAGAAATCTAAGGTAATTCTCGATCCAAAAGTTGCAGCACGACAAATAGGAATAGAAAATTGTCGTTTATTGTTCCCATTGTTAATGTGTCAACAGCTGATTAAGTGGAATGATGGCAACATTAAACACATCACACCTAAGGTTTGGCAACACTTGGTCGTGACGTCAAATGCGACTCGAATTCGACTTCAAGAAACGTCGGTTAAAGATCCTAACGTAGGCATTTTACTTGGTGTGTTGAGAGTTCTGCCTTTGTTTTTAATTTGTAACCACTTTTCTTCAACGTTTGAAGACGCATTGGTAAAAACGATGCTTGGTTATCGTGAAGCAAGTGACAAGCATGACGAATATTATGCTTGTACTGAGGTGATGCCAAACACACAGTTTCTTGAATCAATGGTCGAGCAGCTAGAGCTTAAGCTACTAAAAAACCTCGTTGAATTTATAGATTGGAGCCCTGGAAATCAGTTCATCAAGAGGGCACTTCTAGAGGAAGTGAATGACACTCCAGTACTTGAGCGAACGGTTTATGGTGCAGCTTTGGCTCAAGGTAGAAAATATTCTGTTTTCGAGGCGTTAGATAATAGTGAACTATTTAACGTTAAGCACCGACCTTATTGGTTTTCAACTGTTCAAATGTCTATCGCGACGATTGAGCAGATGCAAGATAAAGGATTGGGAAAGCTTACGGTGAACATGTAATAAAAAGAGAGAGTCTCATTAATGTCGCTCTCTTTTTTGTTGCGTTGTAACTTTATGTGAATGTCTTGTTTTGGCGCTAAACAGTAGGATTACACTCTACTTAACTGACCACTTCGAAGGTAAACGACTCTTGCTTTGCTATTGCGTGTTTAACAGGGATACCAAGGCGCTGGCAAGTCATCAGAACTTTCAATTTCCTGTCGGCAGGAGCGTGCTCTGACAGAATCACCGAGCTTAGGCACTCTCTATTAAGGTAGAGTTTATTTCCGATCATCTCGTCATCAGGTAATACCCAGCGGTATTCCTTTTCATAACGCCAATTAGAATGCTTAATTTTGAATATCTCAGCTCCCAGTCTTGATGTTTGTAAACCTCTTAGCGATGCCGGGCGGAACATATTCGGTTCGTCTTCATACTGGACTTCAAAACAGTTGAGATTGGCCTCACCGTTATAGCAGTTGAGATCATACTCGATACACATGCCTTTAAAGTTGTCACCATACTGCGACCATAGTATTGGGTGGTCGTTCGACTGAGAGAAACACATGATCTTAAAGTTTTGTTGAAGCTCTTTGTTGAATGCGTGGTTAGATTCAAAAGGGTTATTAAAAGTTTTAGCGTAATCAAACCACAACGAACACTCGGAAATAGATTGTATGTTTCTGTCGTGGAGTGATCTGAACTTGTAAAGTTTAGGCAACATATCAAACACTTAGTTTACAAAATTGCCTGATGTTAACACTTTAATTTACTTTTAAGGATTGAATGCATAGCATTTGATTGCTTAATCACCAAATTTATTCGTATAACTGTTTGATAGATAAAAATTTAAACACGAAATAGTAGCCTGTTAAAGTGGTTTATTTTGCGTTAGGGCAAAGCTTTCAAGTTGTAACTTTTTACAGAAGATACAACGTAACTTTATTTATGGTTGAATTGTCTTGTCAAAGTAGAGGTCGAGTAGGGAAATAGGTGATCAAAATTAAAGCCGAGCTTTAAAAGGACGGCTTTAGTAGTATTGAGCCTACGAGTGAATCAAGTTTAGAAGTGGTACCTTGCACCTAGGTAAGCGGTTTGAGGTGACACATCGATGGATTCAATTTCAACGTTTGCATAGCGGTAACCAATATGGATATCGATGTTGTCTGTTACCATCGCACCAAGCTCAGCACCAACTTGGTAGGCTGCTTCAGACTTAGAGTCTGATACTCCAAAAGCTTTCGCTTCCATATCCATAGAGCCAACACCGGCTAATAAAGATACATACAGATCTAATACGTCACCTTCAACAATAAACTTTGGTTTAATGTTTACGAAGAAAGCATGGCCTTCAATATCCATTAAGTCGTTATAGCTAACTTTTCCGATTTTTCGGTACTCGGCTTCTAGCCCCAGTTTGACGACATCATGTGTATTGAATTCGTAGCCTCCAACCAAGTTATAGCTAAAGTCTGATAGATCAGATGAATCTTCAATGGCGCTGCCACGATATTCTAATTCAGTTTCATTATAAAAGCCGATATCAACACCAGCATAAAAATGACCATGCTCTCTAGGTGAGTTTTCGTTTTCACTAGCAAGCGCCTGCGAGCTGATGCCAAAAAAAGCGGTGAATAGCGATAGGGCGATTGTACTGATTTTCATGTAAAGCCTTCTAAGATAATAAGTTATTCTGTTCCAGTATATGTTAACAAACAAAAGATACTCTAACTAATTGAGAACTAGCCTAAAGATCTGATTTTAAAGACTTGTTGGTAATAGAAGTGTCATTATCGCAGTTATGAGACAAGTTAATATAGTCCAGACAGAGGTTAATAGAATTTATGTTGCACTGTAACTTACGATTAGCCAAGTCGTTTATAGAAGTTCGTTTTGGATGGCAACGCAGTTTGGTAACAATGACCGTTGGGCATCAGAAAATTCAAAGTTAGTGGTTTGAAAAACGAGTACGGATGTTACTGATGACGTTGATAGTTGATTCAATTTGGTGAAGAACAAGCCAACATAGGTAAACAAGACTAGATGATTCGGGAGTTCGCTTGGTCTTTTGGGACCGTTAAATCTAGCGAACAAGAGTAACCAAGTCTTTTCAGTTTATTGGTAGTACGGACAATAGACCGAGAGTTAGTGGAAGCGTTAATCATCTAGGTTCTTTTGGTAAGCAAAATCAGGGTAATAGCTTTTAACACTCAACCAGCAGAGACTCTGGACTAACTTTGGAGAGGCATCCGTAATTAGAAGTCTTAATTAAGTTTGAGCAGACATGTGATAAAGCCATCACGATTTAATCCAATTAACGCGGAGTCAAAGCCAGCCAGTAATTAAATAGATAGATTCATGCGGCGCTGTACGTAAAATTACGCGAGTAACAGGCACGAAACCCCTCAGATTTCACATACAGTGACTGCGTATTATGTATATTATGTTAAATGGTGTTTGGTATTTATAAGGCAGGTATCTTTGTGCTATGCCCTGCCTCTTGTTTATCTACCAAATCGATGTTCTATTTAACAGTAAGGCTATTTACCATAAAATACCTAATAAACATATTTCCTAATCTTCGATTAAGAATACGTTTATTAGACTTCAAGCATTAATCGATCAATTGCTTCTGTGATCTCTTTAGTTCTTACTGGCTTGGTCACGAAATCATTCATGCCGACATCTAAGCACGAACATTTGTCTTCTACTGATGTGTGTGCTGTTAGTGCAACGATTGGTGTTTTGATGTTTGCGTCTCTCATGTATTTGGTTGTGGTTAATCCATCCATGACCGGCATCGACACATCCATTAAGATAATGTCTATTGATTCGTTGCCTCTTTCAATAAAGCCAATCGCTTCTTCACCATTACTTGCGATGAAAACCTCGTGGCCTTGTCTTGTAAGGATTAACTTTATCACCATTTGATTCGTTGGATTGTCTTCGACAACTAACACTGAATAACGGCTTCTTAACTCTCGTGAAGATTCGTCTTCTTTGTTAGCCAGATTATTCGTAACTCTAGTAAGCACTGGCAACTGTACTTCGAATTTGGAGCCTTTTCCAGGCTCACTCTTTACCGATATGCGCCCGCGCATCAGTTCAACCAGTCTTTTAGTGATGGCCAAGCCTAAACCTGTGCCACCAAATCTACGTGTGATTGTGCTATCAGCTTGCACAAATGGACTGAACAGCGACGAAAGTTGTTGCGAGCTAATGCCAATCCCTGTGTCTTCCACCGTTATATAGAAAGAGCTCTGCTGGTACTTTATAGAAACATGGACATGCCCACGCTCAGTGAACTTAATCGCGTTACCGATCAAATTAAATAGGATCTGTGCCAAGCGACTTGGGTCGATGTAATGAAGTTCACCTTCAGGGATATCGCTAGTTACTGTTAGCGGCAAACCTTTATCGTCTGCTGTCTTCTTTTGTTCAGATAATACAAAAGTTACAGTGTCTCTTACGTTGCTCCATCGAGGAGCCAACGAGAAACACCCAGATTCAATCTTAGAAAAATCCAATACGTCACTGATAATTGCCAGCAATAGCTCAGATGATGTGCTCATATTAAGCAGTATAGACTGTTGTTCTTCGTTCAATGATGTGGATTTTAGGGCGTCTATTAGGCCAATTATGGCATTTAGCGGTGTTCTTAATTCATGACTCATCATCGCGAGGAATTCAGACTTGGCCTTGTTGGCTCTTTCTGCGTCTTTTCTTGCTGTGACAAGCTCTGCGGTACGTTCTCGAACGGTTGCTTCAAGCTTTTCTTTGTTCTCAATATCGAAAACAGCACGCTCTATCAACGGTCGAAAACGGTTTAGTGTGGCCTTAGTTTCAATACTAAAGTGCTTGGTATTCGAGTGGATAAAGATGATGACGGATTGTGTTAGTCCGCTATCGATACCAGTAATTAGAACAGAGTTGATTTGATCGAGGATAATGGGATGTAAGGAATTGAATTCACCCAGAGACTTGGGTTCAAAAAGGATGGCGCATTCTCCATTGATCACTCGAGATAACTTGCCACAATCACTCCAATTCATCTGTTCGAAGACTTTGTTATTGCTTAGCAGGGTTTTGAAACTGCCTTCGTTCCCTACCCTTGATACCACGATAAAGTCATCAAACTTAATGTATTTTTTGAGCACGAACTCGAGACTGGAGAATATCTCAGATATGTTACTTGCCTTACTGATCGCAGAGATGGTTGATAAGATCACCCTGTTCTCTTCAGCCAGCTTTCGCTCACGGGCTTTTAGTTTTTGCAGTTCAATACGTGCTTCTTGCAGCGCTTCTTGACCTTCAGAACCCATTACTTTTTCAACCTATAAAACGTTGCAGACGATACCATTAAATTCCCGTGTGCATTCTCGCCACCAGAGAGCCTGCCTTGTTCACCAAACGTAAATGGACATATGTATGGGAGCCCATTAAGTGCTTGATTTATTTGGTCACAAACCTCATCCATATCTTGTTTAAGGTTCAACATTGAGCCTGCACAAAAGATATTGATCGCCCCTAGTTTCTCTTCAAGATCCATGTCGTTGTAGTATGAGGAGTGAATGATATTCGCGGCGCGGCTAATCAACTGCTGCTTAGACCCTTGCATCAGGTAGATGGTGTCGCCTTCACTGATGTCTGTGAACAGCTCAATCCCATTACACTCCGTCTCTCTGATCGAATGAGACAATTTGAAATATGGGTAATCGTAAGAAGAGCCGACTTTCCTGCCTAATGGGTAGACTGACGACTTTTCGAATATGTAGCCATCATCACTGCCATCTAAGTGGAAATTAGTCCATTCGTTGTAAACGGTGACGGCTGGCCTGTGGTCTATCTCCAACAAAATTCGGTTTCTTACTTTGGTCACGGTGCCTGAATACCGCGTAGGCGTATGACCCGCGCTGAAAGAGGAATAGATGGACTGAGACGCAAACACTACCGTTAAAGACACACCATTTATAGACAGCGACTCTTCGGTGAAGATACTCCAATTTCCGGAAACCTGGTTGTCTGCAGCACTGCCACCAATAATTGGCACTTCAGTACCAAATTTCTTATCGATAGCCGCCATCACCTTTTCTTCGTTACCCGGTGTGGAATGCAGCAAGATAAGATCAGGAATTTCACCTTCTCGGTTGGCGTTCTTGAGTGCTTTGTCTATCGCGCTGAAGGTACTGCGGTCTATGGAGTCGCTGAAATGTTCGATTCCCGTACCATAGGCGTTGATCCCCGAGTCATGAATAATGAGGACGCCAATGACTGGACCAGAATGAAAACCAGTTTCGGTCATAATGCCGTGACAAGTGGTGCAGCCATGTATTGGGGTGTTAGGGAGAGCATCTACGAAATATCTCTGCACAGCGAGTGTTGAGTACTCTTCTGTGCAGTAGCAAATAAGACAGGCAATATCGTCAGGGTTTTCTACCCCATTGAGCAACTCATCTACTGCGATTTTATCGTCTAGGGAATAAGAGACTTTTGATAGAAATTTCATAGATTCCGGGAAACTTTATTAATGTCCTCTTTATAACACTTTAATGCATGGTGTTTCACTGATTTGGTACATATTTCTATCAAAAGAACCGAGGCGTGACTCAGTTTTCCCTCTATTACTCTTTAGAAAGGTTTACGGAAAACGTGCTTATCTGTTGTGGAAATGTAACTGTTATTGAGGAGGTCTTATCATTAGTTTGTAACAGCCAATTCGAAGGCCCTTTTTCTTCTAGAATTCCGCTTTCATTATAGCTAATGATAAATTTGCCAGTTTTAGATGTTTCGATCGAATACCCTAGGTTATTGCTTGAAACTGAAACATTATGATTATCAATGCCAAATTTACAAGGTTTTGAAACTATACAGTTTACTGTTTCGTTATTATCGTATGTTACTGTTCTCCAAGTAAATGCAGCTATTAAAATAACCAACATGACGATAATTTGAACAAGCCTGCCTTTTGTTAGCTTTTGTGCCGCCATTATAATCTTTACTCCTTGTTACAAAGTTCAAAGTTTTTAAATAAAAATCCAATTCCAGACCAAGCGTAAGGTTACTACTCTGTCATTGATTTGTTAATTCAAGTATAGTGTCGCGTTGAAAATGCCACTTTTTTTTAAAATCAGCAAGTGGAAATAAAGCCCTGAATAGGCTGAATTTCCTTTTCTAATTTGGGTGGCATTACGACGTGAGTCGTGTTGGAAGTAAAGTGTAGTAAATAAGAAATTGGAAGCATGCAAATGAGCCAAGAAAAGCAGCTTGAACAAAACTACAACTATACGGTCGTCCGTCAATTTACCCTAGTTACAATTTTGTGGGGTATTGTCGGTATGGGCGTTGGTGTTTTGATTGCCGCTCAATTAGTTTGGCCACAGCTAAACTTTGATACGCCGTGGTTGACGTACAGTCGTTTACGTCCCCTGCATACTAATGCGGTTATTTTTGCGTTCGGTACAAGTGCGCTGTTTGCAACATCATATTATGTTGTACAACGTACCTGTCAGACGCGTCTCTTTGGTGGCCCTCTCGTAGCCTTTACCTTTTGGGGTTGGCAAGCGATTATCCTGTCCGCTGCAATTACTTTACCGTTAGGTTTAACCTCTGGTAAAGAATACGCAGAACTTGAATGGCCAATCGATATTGCTATTACTCTTGTGTGGGTAGCTTATGCGGTCGTGTTCTTCGGAACCATGATTAAACGTAAGACATCGCACATTTACGTAGCAAACTGGTTCTTCGGAGCCTTCATTATCACGGTTGCCGTGTTGCACATCGTTAACAGCCTAGCTGTTCCTGTCTCTGCGTTTAAATCGTACTCGATTTATTCCGGAGCGATCGATGCAATGGTGCAATGGTGGTACGGACACAATGCGGTAGGCTTCCTATTGACAGCTGGTTTCCTAGGCATGATGTACTACTTCGTTCCTAAACAAGCTGGTCGCCCTGTTTACTCTTACCGTTTGTCGATTGTTCACTTCTGGGCTCTCGTGTCTCTGTATATCTGGGCTGGTCCTCACCACCTACACTACACTGCACTTCCTGACTGGACTCAATCTCTAGGTATGGTTATGTCTTTGGTTCTGTTTGCTCCATCTTGGGGTGGCATGATCAACGGTATTATGACTCTATCTGGTGCGTGGCATAAGCTTCGCTACGACCCAATCCTACGTTTCCTAATCGTTTCTCTATCATTCTACGGCATGTCGACTTTCGAAGGCCCAATGATGGCAATCAAAACGGTTAACGCACTATCTCACTACACGGACTGGACTATCGGTCACGTTCACTCTGGTGCGTTAGGTTGGGTTGCAATGGTTTCTATCGGTTCGGTTTACCACTTAGTTCCTAAACTATTTGGTCAAGAGCGTATGTACTCTGTATCCCTAATCAATGTTCACTTCTGGTTAGCAACGATTGGTACGGTTTTCTACATTGTAGCAATGTGGATCTCTGGCGTGATGCAAGGTCTGATGTGGCGTGCAGTTAACTCTGACGGTACATTAACTTACAGCTTCGTTGAATCTGTAGAAGCGTCTTACCCGTTCTACTTTGTACGTTTCTTAGGTGGTTTCATCTTCCTATCTGGTATGTTCTTAATGGCATACAACACGTACAAAACTGTTTCTGCACCTAAAGATAGCCTTAAAGCTATCCCTCAACCGGCTTAAGGAGATTTAGAATGAGCTCAAATTCAAATAATCGCCATGAGTTGGTAGAGAAGAATGTTGGCCTACTAGCGATTCTTATCGTTATTGCTATCAGTTTTGGTGCTTTAGTAGAAATTACCCCACTTATTTTCCAAAAGCAGACTACTGAACCTGTAGAAAATCTACGTGTTTACTCTGCTCTGGAAATGGAAGGTCGTGATATCTACATTCGCGAAGGTTGTAACGTATGTCACAGCCAAATGATTCGTCCTTTCCGCTCTGAAACTGAACGTTACGGTCACTACTCTGTAGCTGGCGAAAGCGTTTGGGAACACCCATTCCTATGGGGTTCTAAGCGTACTGGTCCTGATCTAGCGCGTGTTGGTGATCGTTACTCTGATGAGTGGCACCGTGTTCACCTTATCGACCCTCGTGAACTTGTTCCTGAATCAAACATGCCTGGTTTCCCATGGCTTGCTGAGAATGTACTTGATGGCAAATTGACTAAACAGAAGCTTGAAATCTTCCGTAATCAATTTGGTGTTCCTTACACAGACGAACAAATTGCTAACGCTAAACAAGATGTTGAAGGAAAAACAGAGATGGATGCAATCATCGCTTACCTTCAATCGCTTGGCCACGCAATGAAATAAGGAATAATTATGGACATTATTACATTTCAAAGTGTTTGGACTGTTACTGTTTTTGCTTGTTTCATCGGCATCGTTTGGTGGGCTTTCGGTAAAAATCGTAAGTCGCGCTTCGACGAAGATGCAAACCTAGTGTTCGCTGATGAAGCACCTGCGAAAGATAAAAATCAAGGAGTGACGAAGTAATGAGTACATTCTGGAGTATTTGGGTAACAGTAATCACAATCGGTACATTGATTGGCTGTGCAGCCTTACTTCGTTGGTGTTCCAACGATAAAACAGGTGTAGAAGAAGGTCAGGATATGGGCCATGAATACGATGGTATTCGTGAGCTTAATAACCCACTACCTAAATGGTGGACATACCTTTTCGTTAGCACAATTGTGTTTGCAGCTGTTTATCTAGCTCTATACCCAGGCCTTGGCAACTTTAAAGGTCTACTAGGTTGGACGAGTTCAAACCAAACAGTTCGTAGCGTAGAAGAGTCTCGCTCTGCAATCGCTGCTGCGCAAGCAAACAAACAGTTAGACGCATACGCGAAAGAGCTTGATGATGCAGACACCTACTTTGGTGAAGCATTCAGAAAGCTAGCTCACGACGAAAATGGTCTACGTTCCGTCCCTGACATTGCATCAGATGCTGATGCAATCAAAGTGGGCCAACGTTTGTTCCTACAAAACTGTTCTCAGTGTCACGGCTCTGATGCACGTGGTCAGAAAGGTTTCCCGAACCTAACTGATGACGCATGGCTATATGGTGGTGAACCACAAGCTATCGTTACTACCATCATGCATGGTCGTGTCGGTCAAATGCCAGGTTGGAAAGACGCTCTTGGCGAAGAAGGCGTAAAAGAAGTAGTTAGCTACACGCTTAGCCTTTCTGGTCGTAGCGTAAACGCACGTGAAGCAGAGGCTGGTAAAGCGCGCTTTGTAGTGTGTGCAGCCTGTCACGGTACTGATGGTAAGGGTAACCCTGCTGTTGGCGCACCTGACTTGACTGACCGCGACTGGCTATTTGGCGATTCTCGCGCTGATGTGACGGAAACAGTCATGTACGGACGTTCTGGTGTAATGCCGGCTTGGAAGGACATCCTCGGTGAGGATAAGGTTCAGCTCGTCTCTGCCTACGTCTGGAGCCTCAGCAACTCAGATAAAGAGTAACATAATAATAACAGCCCCTTCTTAAGGGGCTGTCTTTCTTTTACAGTTATAACCTTAAGTGTTTGTAAAAATTAGTTTTATTTCATTGTATATATTGAGAATAATAATATGGAACAACCTTGGTATAAGCAGTTTTGGCCGTGGTTTTTGATCTTCCTAACCGTTGGCGTTTCTATGCTAACATTGGTTCGAGTCGCGATACTTACCAACCATTCAGTTAACGTTGTCACTGAAGATTACTATAAAAAAGGTAAAGGTATTAATGTCGACATTTCGAAAGTAAATGTTGCTAAAGAGCTTGGCTTATCAGCTTCAGTTAGCGAGAAAGGTAACTCAGTTATCATTACTCTCGACAAAGGCAAACTAGACCACTTCCCTGCTATTAGCGCAATGTTCGTGCACCGAACGCTGCCTGACCGTGATTTTACTCAGCTACTGACCGCTGATGCGAGAGGCAACTACACGTTGACTCTGGATCATGAAATGCAAGGTCCATGGTTTATCGAGCTTTCTCCGCATGATTCTGAATGGTTAGTGCAAGGTCGCATGAACTTCCCTATTGATACTCCTACTCAACTAACGAACTAAATCTTATGTGTGAATCCTGTTATCACTGCGGTGAAGATGTACCAGCGGAAACGGATTTTAAAGTAGAAATCTTAGGATCGGTGCGACCTATGTGTTGTCCGGGTTGCGAAACCGTAGCCCAGACAATCGTTGATAGCGGTCTGGTCTCTTACTACCAATATCGTACCGCTCCAGCTGAAAAAGCGGATCTCGTGCCAGAGCAACTTCTGGCACTCAGTCATTACGACAACGAAGATGTTCAATTGGAGTTCGTCCGTAACTCTGAAAACACCTCTGAAGTGACATTGTCACTAGAAGGTGTCTCTTGTGCTGCTTGTGCTTGGCTTATTGAAAAGCAAGTCTCTTCAAAGTTAGGGGTTGTTAGTATTCGTGTTAATACCACGACTAACCGCGCCCTGCTCAGTTGGGACAACACTCAGACGAAACTGAGCGAGCTGTTGTCTGCAATCCATACCTTAGGCTACAAAGCCGCACCTTTTGAGGCTGATCAACAAGAAGCCGCCTATCATCGATCGATGAAGAATTATCTCTATCGTCTTGGCATTGCTGGTTTAGCAACCATGCAGGTCATGATGCTGGCTGTTGCGCTTTATCTTGAAGTCTTTGGTAACCTTGAGCCCGAATTCAAAAGCTACTTCCGTTGGGTGAGCTTAATCTTTGCAACACCGGTTCTGCTCTACTCTGCATTGCCTTTCTATATCAACGCGTGGCGTAGCCTCAAAGGTCGAACATTGGGTATGGATGTACCTGTGTCGATCGCTCTTTTGTTTGCCTACGTTGCAAGTTTGGTCGCAACGGTGACAGAGAAAGGTGAAGTATTCTTCGAATCTATCTCGATGTTTACCTTCTTCCTACTGCTTGGTCGTTTCCTTGAAATGCGCGCTCGTCGTAAAGCCGCCGCTGCTAGTGGTAACCTGCTTAAGCTCGTTCCTGCTATGGCAACAACGTTAGATGGCGAACAAGTTCCAGTCAAAACCTTA
Source organism: Vibrio sp. 10N.261.51.A4 (assembly GCF_041471945.1). Classification (NCBI taxonomy): domain Bacteria; kingdom Pseudomonadati; phylum Pseudomonadota; class Gammaproteobacteria; order Vibrionales; family Vibrionaceae; genus Vibrio; species Vibrio sp. 10N.261.51.A4. The sequence continues at coordinate 78,272 of NZ_JBFRPJ010000069.1, read as the reverse complement.
AAAGTTGGCGACCAAATTCGCGTTCTACCGGGTGAGCACATTCCTGCCGATGGCAAAGTATTGTCTGGCAGAGTTCATATCGATGAATCGATGCTGACTGGCGAATCTATCCATGTGGTCAAAAACGAAGGCGATACCGTCTTTGCTGGTACATTGAATGGTGATGAATCATTTGAATTGGAAGTAATGACGTCAAAAGCGGATTCGGTTATTTCCAATATCGTTCGCCTGCAAGACGAAGCGCAATTGTCTAAACCCCGCATTGCAGAAATTGCTGATGTTGTGGCTCGATACTTTGTTGCGGTGATCTTAATCATCTCATTCGGTACTTGGTTTTACTGGCACCAAACACGACCAGAAGACGCTTTCTGGATCATGCTTTCGGTATTGGTAGCAACGTGTCCTTGTGCTCTGTCACTGGCAACACCGACGGCGATTACTTGTTCAACGTCTCGCATGGGTAACTTCGGTATTTTGCTGCGCAAAGGCCACGTATTCGAAACCTTGTGCAAAGTGAATCACTTGATCATCGATAAAACAGGTACATTGACTGAGGGTGATATTCGTATCAGCCAAGTTGAAACCTTCGCTGAACTTGATAAAGACACTTGTCTCAAAGTAGCGGCGAGCCTGGAACAACACGCTAACCACCCTATCGCTAAAGCGTTCAAGACTCATCTTTCTGATGAGATCGAAGTAGAGTCAGTTAATAACGTGATTGGTTCAGGTATCACTGGTGAGTGGAATGGCCAAGAAGTTGCGATTGGTAGTAGTGAATTCATTCTAGGTGAAGCTCAACCATCGGAAAGCAACGGCATTTACTTGTCGATGGCGGGTCGTCATATCGCTACATTTACTTATGAAGATCCAATCCGTAAAGAAAGCATCGAGTTTATTAAGCAATTTAAAGAAGCGGGCATCAAAACAACTCTGCTTACTGGCGATTCTTTGATTAACGCGAAGCCTGTTGCTGAAGAGATTGGTATTACTGATATTGTTGCTAACGCGAAACCTGAAGATAAACTTGCTTACCTGAACTCTCGAGATGCAAGTGACATTACCATGATGGTTGGCGATGGCATTAACGATGCCCCTATTCTTGCAGGTGCCCACCTTTCTGTCGCTATGGGCGGCGGTACAGACGTGGCGAAAGCTTCTGCGGATATGGTGTTACTGGGTGATAAGCTCGATAGATTACTTAAGTCGCGTACTTTGGCGTTAAAAACACGTAAGATAATTCGTGAAAACCTAGCTTGGTCATTAGGATATAACTTACTTATCCTTCCATTGGCTGTCGCGGGTTTGGTTGCTCCATACATTGCCGTTGTGGGCATGTCTGCCAGCTCTATTATTGTTGTGTCTAACTCGTTAAGGCTTTTAAAAGAGCAAGGTAAATAATGGAAAGTTTATACATCCTGATCCCCATTGCGATTGTACTGGTGTGCATCGCTGTTGGTATTTTTCTATGGGCGGTGAAGAGCGAACAGTTTGAAGACCTAGAACGTCAAGGTCACAATATACTGTTTGATGAAGACGAAAAGGCTCACAACCATTCTGATAGTAAACCTGTCAAGAATGAGAAAGCTAACAGCGAAAGCCAAACTAACGTAGACAAAAAGAACGATGACGCCTGATTGGATCGGAGCCTTTGTTGTTGGATTGATCGGCGCAGGCCATTGCATGGGAATGTGTGGTGGTATTGCGTCGCTTCTTTCGATTGGCAACAGTAAACCTTCCCCTGTTATTCCCCTACTTTATAACCTAGGGCGCTTGCTAAGTTATGCCGTGATTGGTGGTGTGATTGGCGGTGCAATCTCTTCGATAGGTCAGCTAAGCGATTTTAACGCTCTGCTAGGTTGGCTGCGATTATTTGCAGCTGGCTTTATGATCGTCTTAGGTTTGTATATCGGTAAATGGTGGTTCGGCTTGTTGTTCTTTGAAAAAGTCGGGCAGAAACTATGGCGCTATATCTCTCCTTTAGGTAAATCATTTCTACCCTTGAAGCACCCTAGCCATGCTTTGCCGTTTGGCTTTATTTGGGGTTGGCTACCATGTGGCTTAGTTTACTCAATGCTTACGTGGGCGGCTGTATCAGGAAGTTGGTACAACGGTGCCGGTATCATGCTTGCTTTCGGTTTAGGTACGCTTCCAGCAATGCTCACAGTAGGCATGGGCGCTAATTTCCTCAAAAAACTGCAACAAGCTGACTTATTTCGCCAATTAGGCGCAATTTTAATCCTCCTTTACGGTTTCTATACCGGATATATGGCATTGCAGCTCATTATTTATACCGTATAGGTAATCTTTAAATCCGGTTTTTTTACTACCCAACTGGATAAAGGAATGCTAAAATATTGACGTATATCAAATAGTGAAAGATTGTTATGATTTCTGAAAAGCCTGTGACGAAACGTGTTCAGTCTGGTGGCTGTGCGATCCATTGCCAGGATTGTAGTATTAGCCAGCTCTGTATTCCGTTTACTTTGAATGAATCTGAACTCGATCAACTTGATCAGATCATTGAGAGAAAAAAGCCTATTCAAAAAGGCCAAGAGTTATTTAAAGCCGGTGACGAGCTTAAATCTCTATATGCTATTCGCTCTGGAACGATCAAGAGCTACACGATTACCGAGCAAGGTGATGAGCAGATTACTGCATTCCACCTAGCGGGCGATCTTGTTGGCTTCGATGCGATTACTGGTGACCAACACCCTAGTTTCGCACAAGCGCTAGAAACTTCTATGGTATGTGAAATCCCATATGAGATTCTTGATGACCTATCAGGAAAAATGCCTAAATTGCGTCAGCAAATTATGCGCCTGATGAGTAACGAGATTAAAGGTGACCAAGAAATGATTCTGCTTCTTTCTAAGAAGAACGCGGAAGAGCGTCTTGCTGCATTCCTTTACAACCTTTCGACTCGCTTCTCTCAACGTGGCTTCAGCCCGCGTGAGTTCCGCCTAACGATGACTCGTGGCGATATTGGTAACTACCTTGGTTTGACTGTTGAAACAATCAGCCGTCTTCTAGGTCGCTTCCAAAAAGCAGACATCTTGAGCGTTAAAGGCAAATATATCACTATCGAAGATCACGATGCGTTGATGGAACTTGCTGGCGTTTCAAAAGAATAGTCTAGATATCAATGATGTAGTTCAATAATGAGCTACATCATGTTTCTCCCTTAAAACCTCTTATATTTCTCTTAATCTCTCCATAACTACGCTACATTATTTATATGTTCGGTCTGAAAAGTAGGCTTAGTTATGAGTATCTATAACAAAATTTTAGTTGTCGCAGACATTAATCACGATGAGCAGCCTGCTCTATTTCGTGCTATCCAACTTGCTAAGAAAAGCACCTCAACAAGCCACATCACTTTCTTTTTGTCGATATACGACTTCTCGTATGAAATGACATCTATGCTCTCTATCGATGAAAGAGACGCAATGCGCAAAGGCGTAATTCATCAACGCGAAATTTGGATGAATAAAGTCGCAGAACCTTACCTAGATGATTCTATTGAATTTAATGTACAAGTGGTTTGGCATAACCGCCCATACGAAGCGATCATTGCCGAGGTTTACAGTGGTGAGCACGACATCTTAATCAAAGGTACGCGTAAACACGATACTTTGGAATCTGTCATCTTCACTCCAACCGATTGGCATCTGTTGAGAAAGTGCCCTAGCCCAGTGCTATTGGTTAAAAACGATTTCTGGCCAGATCACGCGAAGATTTTTGCTTCAGTTCATGTAGGTTCTGAAACAGAAGCTCATTTAGAGCTTAACGATACGATGGTCGACAGATTGCTAGAGATCACCGGTCGTTTGGATGCGGAACCGTTCTTGGTGAATGCCTACCCTGTGACACCTGCGAATATTACCATTGAACTGCCAGAGTTTGATCCAACGTCTTATACCGATGCGGTTCGTGGCCATCACTTAACGGCAATGAAAGCATTGCGCCAGAAGCACGGTATGTGTGAAGAACAAACTGTGGTTGAACAAGGCTTGCCAGAAGATGTTATTCCTCGCGTCGCTTCTGAAAATAACGCTGCGATGGTGATTCTGGGTACAACGGGTCGTACTGGCTTGTCTGCCGTGTTTATTGGTAATACCGCGGAACATGTTATCGATAAGATTAACTGTGATGTGTTGGCTCTTAAACCGTCTGGTTACGTCAGCCCACTAGACCCTAACCTTTCGAAAGGTTAGGTCAGGGATAGTTTAACTTATAAAAAAACGCCTCAAGCATTGCTTGAGGCGTTTTTGTTTGTCTGTTGTAGGCGCATCTATTGCTCTACAACGATTATTCTTATTATACGTTCGTTACGTCGATGAACATTGACTCATCGATGTTAGAAGATGAAATTTCAGCTTCTTCGAATTCGTACGCTTTGCGGTCTTCACTACGGTCTAGTGGAAGGTTCACGAAGTCAAACAGCTCGCGGTCAGCCAGTTGGCTTGGACTTACGTTCTGGATTGACTTGAAGATCTTCTCAACACGACCTGGCGTTTTCTTATCCCAATCAATTAGCATCGCTTTAATGTTCTGACGCTGTAGATTCTCTTGAGAGCCACATAGGTTACAAGGAATGATTGGGAACTCTTTATGTTCTGCGTATTTGATTAGGTCCGTTTCACGACAGTAAGTCAGTGGACGAATAACAACGTTACGACCATCATCTGAACGAAGCTTTGGTGGCATAGCCTTTAAGCGCGCACCGTGGAACATGTTTAGGAACATGGTCTCAACGATGTCGTCTAGGTGGTGACCCAGAGCGATCTTAGTTGCACCAATCTTCTCTGCGAATGAGTACAAAGTACCACGACGAAGACGAGAACATAGGCCACACGTTGTTTTACCTTCTGGCACTTTCTCTTTAACCACTGAATACGTGTCTTTATCTACGATGTAGTAAGGAATGTTCAGCGTTTCAAAGTACTCAGGAAGAATGTGTTCAGGAAACCCAGGTTGTTTTTGATCTAGGTTTACTGCCACAACATCAAATTTGATCGGTGCTGCTTCACGTAAACGTAGCAAAATATCTAACATCGCAAATGAATCTTTACCGCCACTAATACATGCCATTACTACGTCATTCTCTTCGATCATGTTGTAGTCGATGATGGCATTTCCAACATTTCTTCTCAGACGTTTCTGAAGTTTGTTGAATTCAAGTGTTTCTTTTCTATTATCGTTTTGGTTCATTGCGACTCTCACACCGTCGTATTACCGACTGTAGATTGCTAGTGGGACTGTTTTAGGGCGTGGATTATACGGATTTTTATTTGATGTTGAAATAGTAACGGCCGGATAAACAAGCTGAGTAATAGAAAGATTCTGCTTTTATTGTTCGATAAGCGCCTAAACGGCAGAGAAACGCGGCTTCACAAGCTCTCGGTTGGTATCATAGATAAAGAAACGCAGCCTGATCTTATTCGATGAGGCTGCTTTAAGATATGTCGCAAAAACTTAGGGGGATGATTTCGCTAAGCTTTTACTTCACTAACAATGATTCTGTTAAAAATTATTGCGCGGGAATGTACGGCAATACGCGAACTGTTGGTTCTGGCAACGTGATGCTGTCACTTCCATTCAGTTCTTCTAAGGTGAATTTCGCACGTCCTTCTTTGATTGGTAGTTGCTTGCCATTTGAAAGCTCGATGTTGCCTTCCAGCTTATTAGCGAACTCTAGCGTTAACCCTTGGATATCTGGCGTGAACCAACCAGAGAACATACCGCTGACGTCTTCAAGCATCGCCTGCATCTGTGGCAATAGGTTTTCTATCTGTGCAACTTCTACTGTGCCAGCTAAAGGCTCTTGAGTCATCACCACAAAAGAATACGCACATTCCTGTTCTTGAGTTTGTACAAAGATAAGAGGGTTTGCTGAGCGTAGGTTTTGATCTACCGGTAGAAGCAGTTCATTGGCCGGAGAGACTTTTAGCTCTTCGTAGTGCTCTTCTTTTTCCATCCAAGCTTTGCTGATGTGACAGGTTTGCTGAGCTTGTTGATCAACAAAGAAGACCGCAACTTTGACATCATCATGCCCTTCTTTGGTGTTGTTTTTCAGCTGAGTATAAAGCTTAGAATACGTGAACATGTATTCTTGCGCTGAAGCAGGAAGAGAAACCCCAAGGCTTAATGAGGCTAATAAAGCGAGTGCTGTCTTTTTCATTATTATAATCTTGTCGAAGTTGAGCGTTTATAAATAGAAAGAGCAGCCAATGAGCTGCTCTTTTTGTGATATTACTGGTATAAGCCGACTATCGAAGGCAACCAAGTTGGTATCAAAATGAGTTACTTTTTCCAGTATACCTCGTTGTGACGGATCATAGCTTGTAAATCAGTCACATAGTCGGAACCTCGCTCAGAATATTTTAACAAGCCATTGGTGAGCTCTGTCGCCGTTGCGGTTGTTAAAAGATCATCACCTTGCGCATCAAGTTTTGCACGAATCACTCTTAGATCGGCGTAAGCACGATTACGATTAAGGTTCATGAAATACCGATGTACGGATTCTTGGCTTGAAGAGAATGTTGCGACTTCATGCGAGCTACCTTCGTTACGTTGTAGCGGAACAAGGCCACAACCTTTGGTGTAACACCAGTGTCCAAAATAGTTATTTGCTTTAGTGGCGAAACGAGATGTACCCCAAGCTGATTCATTGGCCGCCTGAGTTAACACAAGCGCTTCAGGTAGCACGTTTACACGATTCAACATTTCTTTCAGCCAAGCGTCATCTAAGCCCGATGAAGGTACAGGCAGGCTATACAGCTTCCCTAGTCTCTTTGCGTATGACGCGTCTTCAGAGTCAACATTGTTCAACCCCGTCTCTGAAAGCTTGGTTAGAAACGCACGTTCTTTGGTGATTCGCTTGTTTTCGATGTTGATACTTGGGCGAAGATAAGAAAAGAAGGTGTCTTTCTTTTTATTTACATCTTCAATCGCTGAGAAATCTGGCTTATCAGAAGAGACGGTCAAGTCACCAAAGTTTTGCTCTGAGTCTGAAGCCTTTTGCCCCGCTCGCCTGCGCTCTTCTTCTTGTTGGTAAAGCATTGGGCCAACTAACGAGATCGAGCCAACTAAGGCTAATGCTGTCACTTTTAGCGCAAGTGATTTACTTGCGCTTAATTTAGAGTTGTTATGCATCGAATACCTGTGGGTCTTTATTGTTGCTACCGTTGTGGTCGTCGTCGCTCTTTGGTCTGTCTGACGCGATCAGTTTGAGTTTAATGCCAAACATCTCGCGGTAAAGAATCCCTTTCACGTGGAAGAAGAAAGGTAAAACGAAGATAAGGCCAATGCCGTACATCATTGCCGCGACGATGAACATCAGCATTACTAATAGGTAGATAGAAGCAACGGTGAAGATTTTTTTGTTGACAGCACGCAGAGAAAGCAGCAGCGATTGCATTGGCGGCACTTTCTTATCACAAATCAGCAGAATCGAATGGCTGAACGCCAGTGAGAAGTAGATAGACAAGAACGGCAGAATCATACCTGCGATGCCTTGAAGCATTAGGCTAAACAAAGTCACTAGAATAACCGGAACCGTAAACTGCAAACCTTTACCGATGTGGCGTACTTTGGTTTGTAGGCCAGCGGCGTGACTCATTGCCATTAAACAGATACCCGCATAGATAGGCGCACTGATCACTTCATAGCTAAAGTTCGCGATAAAAATCGATTCAACGATTTGTGGCGTAAACGACTCTGGGTCGATAACTGCATCTAAGATAACCGCGGGATCACCAAGCTGTAGTTTTAGTGCGATATAAAAGATAGCGAGCTGCACAAACATCAAAGCAATAATCGCTGGGGAAAACGAAAGAAAGTGACTTATCGTATGTTTCCAAGCTTCTTGGAATACAGCCGTTGCTTTGAGCTCATAATCGCCAGAAAGTGCACGGTTGATACTACCGCCCAAATTAAAATCTTTTTCGATGTCGTTGTTCATATTGATACCTAGGTGTGCCGATTAAGCGAAGCCACCTAACTTATTGATAAAAAATTACCTTCATTATACTCATATGTCGGATACAAACTAAAATATGAATCTGTAACAAGGCTTGCTTTTGCGTCTTGATGGTTAATAATTAGACACTTGTTAGGGTGTAAACCCAGTAAATAACAGTATGGTAAAGGATGTTTACTTTTACCTGCGAAATTTTTTATCTTCGAAAGGTAAAAAATGCTTTGAATTCACGTTTTTGGTGATTATGATGCGCGCCTTAAAGGTGTATAGCAACAGGTCTCAAATAGAACCAAGGTGGAGAAAAACAGACGTTGAACGCTAAAAAATCAGTAGGAAAGCCAGTAGTACAGCTAACTGGCATCAGTAAAAGTTTCGATGGTAAGGAAGTCATCGGCAATCTGGATTTAAACGTAAATCATGGTGAGTTTCTCACGATTTTAGGCCCATCAGGTTGTGGTAAAACAACCGTGCTAAGAATGATTGCGGGTTTTGAAACGGCAGATAGTGGTCAAATACTATTAGCTGAACAAAACGTAACCCAAGTTCCTGCTGAACAAAGGCATGTAAACACTGTATTCCAAAGCTATGCCCTATTCCCGCATATGACCGTTTTCGACAATGTGGCATTTGGCTTACGCATGCAGAAAGTTCCAAACAGCGAGATTGAACCTCGTGTAATGGATGCTTTGAAAATGGTGCGCCTAGAACAAATGGCACAACGAAAGCCACACCAGCTATCTGGTGGCCAACAGCAACGTATCGCAATCGCTCGTGCTGTCGTTAATAAGCCTAAAGTTCTTTTGTTGGATGAATCTCTATCTGCTCTGGATTACAAACTACGTAAACAGATGCAAATCGAGCTGAAACAATTACAACGCCAACTTGGTATCACGTTCATTTTTGTAACGCATGACCAAGAAGAGGCGCTGTCTATGTCTGACCGTATTATTGTTATGCGTGATGGCGTGATTGAACAAGACGGAACACCAAGAGAGATCTACGAAGAGCCTAAGAACCTATTTGTAGCGCGTTTCATTGGTGAAATTAACGTATTCGAAGCGACAGCGAAATCTCGTCAAGATGAAAAACGCATTGTTGCGACAATCGAAGGTGAAGAGTCCATTATCTATCACGATAAAGACGTAACACCGGGTCAAAAACTGCAAGTATTGCTTCGCCCTGAAGATCTTCGAATCGAAGAAATTAAAGAGTCAGAGCAACGCGGTATTGTTGGCCACATTGTCGAGCGAACCTATAAAGGCATGACATTAGATTCAGTCGTAGAACTTGAATCTGGTATGCGTGTCATGGTTAGCGAATTCTTCAACGAAGATGACCCTGATGTTGATCACTCACTGGGCCAAAAAGTTGCAGTAACTTGGGTTGAGAGCTGGGAAGTGGTATTAGAAGATGAGCAAGAAGTTTAATTTACAAAACGCAATTGTTGCTTTAATCACAGGTTGGTTAGTGTTGTTCGTGATGATTCCAAACATCATGATCATTGGTACTAGCTTCTTAACTCGTGATGAAGCGAACTTGATCGAGATGACCTTCACTCTCGATAACTACGTGCGTTTGGCTGACCCGCTGTATTTTAAAGTGTTGATGCACTCTTTCTATATGGCAATTGTCGCAACCCTACTTTGTTTGATTATTGGTTACCCATTCGCTTACATCGTGGCAAAAATGCCGGCGAAGTGGCGTCCAATCATGTTGTTCCTAGTGATAGTACCATTCTGGACGAACTCTTTGATTCGTACATACGGATTAAAAATTGTACTGGGTACGCAAGGTGTCTTGAACAAAAGCTTGTTAGCGTTAGATATCATTGATAAACCGCTACGTATCATGTACTCAGAAACCGCAGTAATGATCGGTTTAGTGTACATCCTACTTCCGTTTATGATTCTGCCGCTGTATTCAGCGATTGAAAAACTGGACGATACGTATTTAGAAGCGGCTAAAGATTTAGGTGCGAACAAACTGCAAACGCTATTGAAAGTGGTACTACCACTAACAATGCCGGGCATTATTGGCGGCTGTTTGTTAGTGCTACTGCCAGCGTTAGGTATGTTCTACATCTCTGACCTATTAGGCGGAGCTAAGAACCTATTGATTGGTAACGTGATTAAGAGCCAAGTGCTCAACGCTCGAGACTGGCCGTTTGGCGCAGCGACGAGTATCGCACTGACCATGGCAATGGCTGTGATGCTGTATGCCTACTACCGAGCAGGTAAGCTATTGAACAAGAAAGTGGAGCTAGACTAATGGGGCGCACAGTTAAGTTCAGCTTTATGGCGCTGGTATACGCCTTTCTATACCTACCTATTATCGTATTGATCGCTAACTCGTTTAATGCCAATAAGTTTGGTATGAAATGGGGTGGCTTCACCACTAAATGGTATGACGCGCTTATTAACAACGACAGCCTAATGCAGGCTGCGTGGCACTCGATCAACGTAGCGGTGTTCTCAGCAACAGCCGCAACGATTGTCGGGAGCCTTACAGCAGTAGCCCTATTCCGTTACCAATTTAAAGGTAAAGGCATCGTAAATGGCATGCTGTTCATCGTAATGATGTCTCCAGATATCGTAATGGCGATTTCGCTTCTTGCGCTATTCTTGGTAATGGGTGTTCAACTTGGGTTCTTTACCCTACTTGCTGCTCACATTACCTTCTGTCTACCGTTTGTTGTAGTAACGGTATACAGTCGCTTGAATGGCTTTGATGTGAAGATGCTAGAAGCAGCAAAAGACTTAGGTGCAAGTGAATGGACGATTCTAAAACAGATCATTCTGCCTCTTGCTAAGCCAGCGGTTGCTGCGGGTTGGTTATTGAGCTTCACTCTGTCTTTGGACGATGTAATCATTAGCTCTTTCGTAACCGGCCCAACGTATGAAATCTTACCACTGAAGATTTACTCAATGGTTAAAGTGGGTATCTCTCCTGAGGTAAACGCCCTAGCAACAGTGATGTTAGTGGTGTCGTTAATACTGGTGATCATTTCTCAGTCATTAGCGAGAGAAAAAATCAAGTAAGTCTCCTACTCTATATAGAGACTGGCTTGATTAAGAAGTTAAGAGACTTCAAGTTCAAAAAAAGTGTTAATCATAAACAGAATGGTAAATTGCCATTCTGTTTTTCTATCTACTGCCTTCGGGCAACGTTTAGTTTGGAGCTAACGTCAATGAAAAAATGGGCTACTCTATTAGCTGGTAGTGCATGTGCGCTTTCAATGTTATCTGCACCATCATTTGCAAAAGATAACAAAGAATTGGTATTCATGAATTGGGGACCTTACATCAACAGTGAGATTCTAGAACAGTTCACTGATGAAACTGGTATCAAGGTGATCTACTCGACTTACGAGTCGAACGAAACCCTGTACGCAAAGCTAAAAACACACAACAAAGGCTATGACCTAGTTGTGCCGTCGACTTACTTCGTATCTAAGATGCGTGACGAAGGTATGCTACAAAAGATCGACAAAACTAAGCTGAACAACTTCAAGAATCTAGATACTAACTATCTAGATAAGCCCTACGACCCAAGCAACGACTACTCTATTCCACACGTAGTTGCGATCACAGGTCTTGCTGTTAACACTGACATGTACGATCCAGAAGATTTCCAAAGCTGGGCTGATCTATGGAAGCCAGAGCTTGAAGGTCAACTGATGATGATGGACGACACTCGTGAAGTGTTCCACATCGCACTGCGTAAGTTAGGTTACTCTGGTAACACAACCAACGAAAAAGAGATCGACGAAGCGTACGCTGAGCTACAAAAGCTTATGCCAAACGTTCTAGTATTTAACTCAGACAACCCAGGCGCGCCTTACATGTCTGGTGAAGTGGGTCTTGGTATGCTGTGGAACGGTTCTGCTGCTGCAGCGCAAAACGAAGGTCTACCAATCAAACTGGTTTTCCCTAAAGAAGGCGGTATCGGTTGGGTTGATAACTTTGCGATTAGCTCTGGTGCGGTAAACGTAGAAGCAGCTCATAAGATGATTGATTTCCTACTTCGCCCTGAAATTGCTGAGCAAATTTCTCGTGACACAGGCTACCTAACGGCCGTTAAAGCGTCTAACGAGAAGTTCAAAGATAGCCCTGCGCTATTCCCATCGCAAGAAGACCTTGATCGTGTTGAATGGCAAGCTGCGGTTGGCGATAAGACAGTGAAGTACGAAGATTACTTCATGAAACTTAAAGCAGGTCAGTAATTTAGCTTATTATCTAACTGTGGCTAAGTAACCAGTTTACTTAACAGGTCAACGTAGATAATCAATAAGTTAAAAATAAGAATATCAATGAATAGGCAGCTTAGGCTGCCTATTTTATTATATCGCTGCTATAATATAGCGCGACTTTTCGAAATCCTTTACCTTGGGTTCACTACCCAGCTCCAAATCAAACAAATGAACGGAACAGTAATGAAAAAAACACTGTATACCGGCGCATTGTGTGCTGCTACTTTACTTTCTACACCCTCTTTCGCAGCTGACCAAGAACTGTATTTTTACAACTGGTCTGAATATATTCCAAATGAAGTACTAGAAGACTTCACAGAAGAGACGGGCATTAAAGTCTACTACTCAACTTATGAGTCTAACGAAAGCATGTACGCTAAGTTAAAAACTCAAGGTACGGGTTACGACTTAGTGGTTCCTTCTACTTACTTCGTTTCTAAGATGCGTAAAGAAGGCATGCTTCAAGAGCTTGATAAAACCAAGCTAAGCCACTTTGCAGATTTGGATCCAAATTACTTAGATAAGCCATTTGACCCAAATAACAACTACTCAATCCCATACATCTGGGGTGCGACGGGTATTGGTATCAACTCAGACATGCTAGACAAGTCTTCAGTTAAAAACTGGGGCGATCTGTGGGATACGCAGTGGGAAGGTCAACTGATGATGATGGATGACTCTCGTGAGGTTTTCCATATCGCTCTATCTAAACTGGGCTACTCTCCAAACACGACTAACCCTGAAGAAATCAAAGAAGCCTACGAAGAACTTCGTAAGCTAATGCCAAACGTATTGGTATTTAACTCAGATTTCCCAGCGAACCCTTACCTAGCAGGTGAAGTGTCTCTTGGTATGCTTTGGAATGGTTCTGCTTACATGGCACGCCAAGAAGGCGCAACGATTGACATTATCTGGCCAGAAAAAGGCGCTATCTTCTGGATGGACAGCCTAGCAATTCCAGCAGGCGCTAAGAACACTGAAGCGGCTCATAAGATGATCGACTTCCTTCTTCGCCCAGAGAACGCTGCGAAAATTGCTCTAGAGATCGGTTACCCGACACCAGTTAAAACCGCTTACCCTCTTCTTCCTAAAGAATTTGCTGAAGACAAGAACGTTTTCCCACCACAATCAGTGATGGATAACGGTGTGTGGCAAGATGAAGCTGGTGAAGCGAGCGTTATTTATGACGAGTACTTCCAAAAACTTAAAGTAAACAACTAAGTTATTGTTAGTTAAGAAGTTAAGTAAATAAAGCGGCGTAAGCCGCTTTATTTTTTCAGATTCAGAAACTGATGTGTGTTATTAAAGACAAGGCTTAGGCCGTTAAAGAACCTTTCTCTGTACATAATAACTCGCCAACCAGTTTAGGCACCTCGATACTCGCCTTGCCGTAGCGCTTCTCTTCAAATTCACTTTCAACCGCACTTGGTTCGAGGTTTATCTCGATAGTATGTGCACCATGCATTTTCGCATCGTGAACAAAGCCTGCCGCTGGATAAACAACACCTGAAGTTCCGATAGAGATAAACAGATCCGCTTCTTCCAGTGCGGAATAAATGTCGCCCATTCTTAGTGGCATTTCGCCAAACCAAACAATATGTGGACGCATTTGTGCAGGGATTTGGCAGCAATGACAAAGTTCACCCGTTTCAATATCGCCTTTGTGCTCTACAACTTGATTGGATTCACTGCAACGCGCTTTTAAAAGTTCACCATGCATGTGAATAATGTTGTTGCTACCGCCTCTCTCGTGCAAATTGTCGATGTTTTGAGTAATGATGGTAACTTTGCCATCAAGCTTGTCTTCGAGCTCTCCTAGCGCCTTGTGGGCTGAATTTGGCTGAATGCTCTCACTTTGCAGGCCGTGACGACGCTTGTTATAGAAGGCTTGAACCAAGTCGGGATCTTTAGCAAAACCTTCTGGCGTCGCGACATCTTCGATTTTGTGGTTTTCCCATAGCCCGTCTTGTGCTCGGAATGTTTGTATCCCCGACTCTGCAGAGATGCCAGCGCCAGTAAGAATTACGATATTTCGATATGGGAAATGCATATAACGTCCTTTTAGATATGTCACTTTGTAACAGCTTAGCACTGTTCAAATTCCAACAATAGTTTTGGGGATTAGACCATAGTCTTAGGCAACTGAATTCATTGGCTATTTGTGACATAACTCGCTTGATAGTTGTGGTTGTTGTTACTCAAATTCTCTGTTTTGCTATCCATAGAAACAAAAAAGCGACCGAAGCCGCTTAGTTCTGTTCAACAGTTGTCTACTTGATGTGCTTTACCCCACCAAGTGAACAACGTTAGTCTTCGTTGATAGAAGAGATCTTATGGATAGAAAGATCCGCACCGTTGAATTCATCTTCTTCACTTAAGCGTAGGCCTGTTAGTTTGCTCAACACACCGTATACGATTAACGCGCCGACGAAAGCAACAGCAATGCCCGCTAGTGTACCGACAACTTGAGAAGCAAAGCTCACGCCCCCTAGCCCCCAGAATGTTTGCGAGCCGAAGATACCCGCTGCAATGCCACCCCAAGCGCCACATACGCCGTGTAGAGGCCATACACCTAATACATCATCAATCTGTGTTTTGTTTTGCATGTACGTGAACAGGTAAACAAACAATGCGCCTGCCACGCCGCCAGTCACTAACGCGCCTAATGGGTGCATTAAGTCTGAACCTGCACAAATAGCGACGAGACCAGCCAAAGGACCATTGTGGATGAAGCCCGGGTCATTTTTACCCGCAATTAGAGCCGCAAGAATACCGCCAACCATTGCCATGAGTGAGTTCATCGCCACTAAGCCGCTGATACCATTGATTGCTTGAGCTGACATTACGTTAAAGCCGAACCAACCGACACATAAGATCCAAGAGCCTAGTGCTAAGAATGGGATATTCGATGGTGCGAAGTTGGTGTGTTTGCCTGCACGGATGCGACCTTTACGCATACCTAAGAAGTAAACCGCAACCAAAGCAATCCAACCACCTACGCCGTGAACCACTACCGAGCCTGCGAAGTCATGGAACACGTAACCAAACTGACCTTCTAGCCAATCTTGGAATCCAAAGTTGCCGTTCCAAATGATGCCCTCAAAAAATGGATAGATGAAACCAACCGTAAACAGTGTCGCAATCAAAATTGGGTAGAAACGTGCACGCTCTGCGATACCGCCTGAAACGATCGCAGGAATTGCCGCCGCGAATGTCATTAGGAAGAAGAACTTAACCAGTTCATATCCGTTGCCTTGCGAAAGTGTTTCTGCGTCTGCAAAAAAGTGTGCACCGTAAGCAACCCAGTAACCGATAAAGAAGTAAGCAATGGCGGAGACACCAAAATCCGACAGGATTTTAACCAGCGCGTTCACTTGGTTCTTCTTTCGAACGGTACCGACTTCTAGAAATGCAAAGCCAGCGTGCATCAAGAAAACCATGATGGCGCCGAGTAATAGGAATAAAGTATCTGAACTTTGGGTAAGGGTTTGTACTGCACTATGAACTTGAGTCACCGTTTCACTCATTAAAGCATTCTCCTTCGCTTTATCTGATTTGCACTGATATCGTGCGATTCAATGTTGTAATTAATTAAAGACTCAACAGTGAACGCAAGATGCGTTCCAAGTGTGAGGGGTAATTTTCGTGCAACAGGTTTTGTTTTTAACTTATTGATTAATTGATAATAAATTTATCGGTGCACTTTCTTGGTTCTTAATGAGCGTGAAAATGGAAACAAGAATTGCACCAATTAAGGGAGTTGCACCATATTGAAGCGGTCAATACTATGCTTCATTAAGTTTCGTTGCTGATTAGAAACAAAAAGCCCAATGACCGAAATCATTGGGCTTTCAAAAGGACTATTGTGCTAGATAATTCGCTATCTAGTGAGCCGATACTCGACTACAAGTTTGGACCTGTTGTCGGGTTTTGCGGTAGGTTTTGACTTAAACGCTGCATACCTTGATACATACGAATAAACCAAACCACAATCGCAACACCACCAAACAACATGCCTACATACGGGATGTAGTAAGCGATGTCATCGATAATATGATTTTGATACCAGTAATCGTTCACACCGATCAACACGCCATTAGAGGTCGCTACTGTCACAATAAGTACAACAAAGAACGTCAAGTTCAAGAAGAACGAGCGAATCAAGCCGTAGTAATGGGTATCCACTACTTCGCCGTCTTCACCTTTATCTAAACGATAGCCCGCGTAGATGATGGCAACCACACCAGAGAGAAGACAAGTAAATGGCGTAAAGCAGCTTAGTATGTAAGCGACCCAAATACCTTTATGAGGTTTGTTCATTCTTATTCACCCCTTCCGCTTTCTCTGTTGCTGCGTTAGCGCTTTGTTCAACGCCGTTTTTCTCTTGTTCCATCACTTCTTTGTACCAAAGATCATGGTGCTCTTTAGCCCAAGTCTCATCAACTTCGCCTGTTACCATGCCTTCTAGTGCCCCTTCCATACCGAACAAGCCGATGTAGATGTGGAACACGAAACCACAGATAAGGATCAAAGCAGCCAACATGTGGACTAGGTTTGAGAGCTCCATATCTCGACGGGTTTGACCGAAGATTGGGAAGTCTAAAACCAAGCCACTGATCGCAGCCACACTACCCATAACAATCAATAGCCAGAACAGTGCTTTTTCACCCGCGTTCGAAAACTCTGCAGATGGATGAGAACCTTTATGTTTCCCGACCATACCACCCAGTTTCATGAACCACTGGATATCGACCATCTTGAAGATAGACTTACGCCACCACTTGATAAGAACAGCCATCAACAGCACATAGAAAATTGGGCCGATGTAGTTATGGTATTGCTTAGCCAGTAGAACGATGAAGCCCCAAAGGTCTGTTGGAATGTACGGCTTCAAGAAGTGCTTACCGTAAACCAACATCAAACCACTGAACGCCAGTGTTAAGAAGGTAAACGCCATACTCCAGTGCAAGGCACGGTCTAGTCGAGACCAACGTTTGATCTTACGGCCTGTTCTTGGCGCGCTTAGCATTAGCGGGCCAATCACAACGTACATCAAAGTCACGAAAGCAATACTGCCAAAGATAGCGACGGCACCGGCTGGTGACATCCACTTCTCTTTCAATATGTACCACGTTTGACCTGGAGTACTGATCAACACACCATGCTCAGCTGATTGAGATGTGGTGTAACCTTCCTCACCGTTTCTCACTTGTCGCCAAAAATCGGCGCCAGCAAGTTGTGTGATTTCTCGTTGAGCAGAGCTCGATTGAGTTTGTGATGAGTTCGTCTCAGATGCATGACTCATAGGAGAAAGCATTGTTAGTGCTGCCAACATTGGCAGCACTACAAGGAAGAGACGCTTAAACATTGTAAGCATATGTCTCTCCTACTTAGCTCTTAGTCGCATCGTAAGAAAGGTCGTTGCCGTCTGTCCAACCTGCACCTTTCGCACCACGTTCAACAACACGCTGACGGAAAACATCAGAAACTTTCTCTGCGTCACCCGCTAGCAGTGCCTTAGTTGAACAAAGCGAAGCACACATTGGCAGTTTGCCTTCAGCAATACGGTTCGCACCGTATTTTTGACGCTCTTCAACAGAACCTGGCTCTGTTTCTGGGCCGCCAGCACAGAAGGTACACTTGTCCATCTTACCGCGCTCACCAAACGCTTCCTGTTTAGGGAATTGAGGTGCGCCAAACGGACAAGCAAACAAGCAGTAACCACAACCAATACATAGGTCTTTATTGTGAAGTACGATGCCGTCTTCTGTATGTTCAAAACAGTCTGCAGGACAAACTGCCATGCATGGCGCATCAGTACAGTGCATACACGCTACTGAGATAGAGTTTTCACCTGGTTCGCCATCGTTCAGTGTCACAACGCGACGACGTTGAATACCCCATTCCAGAGCATCATCATTTTCATTCTTACATGCAGTGACACAACCGTTACATTCGATACAACGCTTGGTGTCACAAAGAAATTTCATTCTAGCCATTTTAAGACTCCTTACGCTTTACGAATATTACAAAGGGTTACTTTCGTTTCCTGCATCAACGTGACAGGGTCGTAACCGTATGTGGTTGCTGTGTTAGCAGCTTCACCAATAACGTAAGGATCAGTGCCTTCTGGGTATTTAGAACGCAAATCTTCGCCTTGGAACTTACCACCGAAGTGGAATGGGATGAATGCCAGACCCGGTTTCACACGACGTGTAACCATCGCTTTCACCTTAATACGGCCCTTCTCTGCACCCTCAACCCAAACATCGTCACCGTCTTTAAAGCCGATGTCGTTTGCATCTTTCGGGTTCACTTCAACAAACATCTCTTGCTGTAGTTCTGCTAGCCAAGGGTTAGAACGGGTTTCTTCACCACCACCTTCGTACTCAACCAAACGACCAGAGGTCAGGATAATCGGGTATTCGCCAGATTTGTCTTGCTCTTGAATCGACTTGTAAAGCGTAGGAACACGGAAGATAGCTTCTTTGTCGTCCCACGTTGGGTAATCAGCAACTAGGTCGCGACGTGGCGTGTAAAGTGGCTCACGGTGCAGTGGTACACGGTCTGGGAATGTCCAAACAATCGCACGTGCTTTCGCATTACCAAATGGGATACAGCCGTGTTTAATTGCCACACGTTGGATACCACCTGAAACGTCAGTCTTCCAGTTTTTGCCTTCAGCAGCCGCTTTCTCTTCTGCAGTTAGATCATCCCACCAACCCAGTTGTTTCAGTAGTTTGTCACTGAACTCTGGGTAGCCGTCTTTGATCTCACAGCCTTTCGAGTAGCTGTCTTCTGCCAGTAGGCTTTGACCTTCAAACTCAACACCAAAACGAGTACGGAAGTTACCACCACCTTCAGCAACCGTCTTAGACGTATCGTAAAGGATGTGTGTACCCGGATGTTTCATCTCTGGTGTGCCCCAACATGGCCAAGGTAGACCGTAAGTCTCGCCATTTGCTGGACCGCCTTCTGCTTCTAGAGACGTTTTGTGGAATGTGTGCCAATTCTGTTGGTGTTCTTTCAAACGCTCAGGGCTTTGGCCTGTGTAGCCGATTGTCCACATACCTTTGTTGAATTCACGTGTAATATCTTCAATCAGTGGTTGGTTGTTCTCAACACGGATGTTTTTGAACAGCTGATCAGAGAAACCAAGCTTCTTAGAAAGCAGGTACATGATTTCGTGGTCAGGTTTAGATTCGAATAGAGGATCAACAACCTTGTCACGCCACTGTAGAGAACGGTTTGACGCCGTTACACTGCCGTAGGTTTCAAACTGAGTCGTTGCTGGTAGCAGGTAAACGCCGTCGGTACGATCATTCATTACCGCTGCAACCGTTGGGTATGGGTCAACAATAACCATCATATCCAGCTTCTGCATCGCTTTTTTCATCTCTGGACCACGAGTCTGAGAGTTCACCGCGTGACCCCAGTAGAACATGGCACGGATGTTTTCGCGTTGGCGAATCTTGTCTTTGTCTTCAAGTACGCCATCAACCCAACGAGATACAGGAATACCTGCACTGTTCATTGGTTTTTGACCGCCGTATGCGTTGTCGTCGAAACGGCCTTTCACCCAGTCAAAGTCGATATCCCAAACTTTTGACCAGTGACGCCAAGAACCTTCAGACAAGCCGTAGTAGCCTGGAAGTGTGTCTGACAGTACGCCAAGGTCAGTTGCGCCCTGTACGTTATCGTGACCACGGAAGATGTTTGCACCGCCGCCTGATTTACCGATGTTACCTAGCGCAAGCTCAAGTACACAGTAAGCGCGTGTGTTGTTGTTACCAGTCGTGTGCTGAGTACCACCCATACACCAAACGATACAACCCGGACGGTTTTCAGAAAGTAGTTTCGCGGTGTGGTATACGTCTTTTTCACTAACACCAGTTACGCGTTCAACTTCTGCTGGGTTCCACTTCGCGACTTCTTCACGGATCTCGTCCATGCCGAATACACGTTGTTTAATGAACTCTTTGTCTTCCCATTGGTTTGCAAAGACGTGCCATAACACACCCCAGATAAACGCAACGTCAGAACCTGGACGAAGAGAAACGTAGTGATCTGATTTCGCAGCAGTACGCGTACGACGAGGATCCGCAACAACGATCTTACAGTTGTTCTTCTCTTTCGCGATCAAGATGTGTTGCATCGCTACTGGGTGAGCTTCCGCTGGGTTTGAACCAATGAACAGCATCGATTTACAGTTGTGCATGTCATTGAACGAGTTTGTCATTGCACCGTAACCCCAAGTGTTCGCAACACCGGCTACTGTGGTTGAGTGACAAATACGTGCTTGGTGGTCAACGTTGTTGGTGCCCCAAAGCGAAGCCATCTTACGGAATGCATAAGCTTGCTCGTTACTGTGTTTCGCACTACCTAGGAAGTAAACTGAATCAGGGCCAGACTCTTTACGAAGTTCTAGCGCTTTGTTACCGATCTCTTCAATCGCTTGTTCCCAAGAAAGCTTCTTCCACTTACCGCCTTCCAATTTCATTGGGTACTTAAGACGACGTTCACCGTGGCCGTGCTCACGAAGTGCTGCACCTTTCGCACAGTGTCCACCAGCGTTGAATGGGTGATCGAATGCAGGCTCTTGACCTGTCCATACGCCATTTTGAACTTCAGCGTAGATACCACAACCCACAGAACAGTGAGAACAGATAGTACGTTTCACTTCTGTTTTCGCTTCTGGATCGACTGATTTAGCCTGTGCTTTCTTCATCATACCTGGTGCAAATAGACTTGCGCCTACCACTGCGCCACCAGCAGCTAATGAAGTGTTTTTCATGAAGGCACGTCGAGACACACCTAGCTGATTGGTTTCTTTGCTCACACTATCGGAGCGTTTGACAAGTTTCATCCGTTATCTCCTAAAGTGTGTCGTAGTAATCGCGAATGTGTTGCGTCTCACGATACCCTGTCTTCTTCACGTCTTCTTTCGAAATTTCAACAGTTTCTGAAGCGGTTGCCACTTTAGTTGTACCAGCGACAACGGCACCAGCAACGGCTGCAGTCGTCAAGCCTTTGAGTAGATCCCTACGGCTTGTATTTATATCTTTATTATCTTTCATCATTGCTTCCTTACCTTACGGTAGATCTTTTTTTGGAGGCTTAATGCCCCTCTATCGATATAATCGCGTACTGCTCGATTACTCGTAATCAGTGACGTTTTTCACATCAATCTTTAATTTGTGCTTACTGCTTTTTGTATTCACGCTAAAACGCACTTGTTCTAACGTTAAGAATGCTTCACACAGTTGAGCGGCCGATTTGTAGAAGTTCGCGCTTTCTGCCCCTTCAAGCTGACGCGTGAAAGAGTTAAACCAAGGGCCAAGGTGCTTATTGAATACCGCCTGTTGCAGTGCTTCTTCTTCAGCCGTTAGCATCGCCATCACTTCACACAGTGCTGCGATATGATCTTCCGGCTCTTTCACTTGATCGTCACGCTCAATGCCTAAAAGCTCTAAGTCATGACGAATCTCTGCCAATGGTTTTTCCATCATGGCGCCAGTGCGATGCCAAGAACCAAATGGAACGACTTCTCCACGCCCAATACCGATGAACAAATCTTGATATTCGTCTTCAAGAGCTTCACGGTTTGATTCTGTTGCCGCTTGTTGAATGGCAATCCAAGCCTTTTGCATTGCGCTTTCAGACGCTTCAATATCGAGTGTTTTTAGAAAGTCGATCACCTCTTCAGAAGGTGCGCTGCGAAACAGTGCGGATAGAACCAAATAGATCTCAGTTCTTAGTGTCTGTTCTTGTGCCTGATCCAAATTCGTTTCCAAGGCTAACTCCTAGTATTTCAATTGTTTCAATGGGTCTTGAGCCATTGAATCGAACATATCCACCACACGGCAGTCTTCACACATAGCAATACGATTAATCGCTGCTTCATCTGAAAAGTGAGAGTGACCGCGTAACTTGTTCTGTAACATGTCAATCATAGACTGAGGTGCGAATGGTTTATGGCAACGTACACATTCCGCAGCTTTCTCTTCATGAATCACAACTGCTTTTTGACGTTCTTCTTTTACCCAGTTCATACGAGGCGTAAGAGTCAGAACATTTTCAGGACATGCCTTTTCACACAAGCCACATTGAATACAGTCTTGTTCTACAAATTTAAGTGATGGAGAAGCCCCGTCGGTATGAAGTGCACGTGTCGGACACACAGCCACACAGCTCATACATAACGTACAATCTTTGCTATCACACGAAACGTTGCCGTAAGGTGCGTTTGACGGAAGCTCAACAATATTTTCAACAGGAATACGAGCTGAAGACATCGCATCAAGTGCTGTAAATAGACGTTGGCGCTTGTTGCCTTGAAGATCGCCAAGTGCAAGGTCGAATGAATCCACACAAAGTGTTGGAGGACATTCACGTAGAGATTCTAAGTACAGAATATCGATGGTTTCTTTTGGAATACCGATTTGATCTAGTAGTTCTTGAGCAATCCCTACTTCGTTATTCAGAACACGAATGATCGTTTCTGGCATAAAGCGAGATGCGGCAAACAGAACCTGAGTTGCGCCATTAACTAAAGCTGCAAACCAAGTATCGATACCAATAGATGGCAGTTCTTCTACGACAATTGGAATCACGTTATCTGGTAGCGCTTTAAGAGCCATCACGTTGTAAGTCTCATGACGTGAGCTACAGATAAGTACGATTGGATCCAGACCACCCGCTTGCTCATAATTAGCTAGCGTACGTTCAATAAACTTTTGAGTGTCATCAGGGTTTGGCAGCGCATAGGTAATCGCTTCTGTAGGACAACTAGTTGCACAAGTACCAACGCCTTGACATAGGTAAGGGTTAATCTCAATCTTGTGACCCGTCTTATCAGAGCCTTCACTTGATAGTGCGCCAGCAGGACAAGCATCTACACAACGCTCACAGCCTTTTACGCCACGAGAACTGTGCGCGCAAAGGTCAGTGTCGAGACGGAAGAACTTAGGCTTATCAAATGTGCCCATAAGCGTTGGAATCTCTTCCAGTGCTTCAGCAAGTTTTGGATAGCCACGACCTACTGGGTAATAACCCGGTACAGGTACTTCTTCTGTCATGCAGCTATTCAGACATAGGTCTAAAACAACATCGAAACAATCGTGATTAATCGCGACTTTCGCTAGATTGCTTGATGTGCCTTTGTTTTCGATCACAACTTCAAACGTGCCAAGGAAACCGGATACTTGAACCGAATTCGCGAAGTACAGTTCTGGGTTTGTGCCCTTTTCGCCATCTGTTGACAATAAGGTTAGGCTCGTCAATTGAGGTAATTGAGCCGCAGCACTTTCAATGATCGCAGTTGGACCAATAACAAGTGTATTACCGCCGCTTTCGTAGCTAACAGTAGGTGGAATCAGATTTGTTAACTCAACTGTATTTTCAAATGCATACAGTCTTGCTTTAGCGTTATTTGAATTTGCTTGTTCTAATAATTGTTTAAGCATTGCTCAGTTCCATCTTTGGACATGGATAATCTGTTCAACCTTTATTGTAGTAAGCGAGAGAGAACTTGCTGAGTAATCCGTTAACAACTAACCCTTTAGCCAGTGTGTCGTTCGTCAGACCGTGAACTCGTCTATCTACAAAAAAGTTGATAATGAACGTTATTTTGCAAATGCCATGCCAATTTAATATGCCTTATATTTCAGTGATTTAATCCTATATAACGTTTATTGTGCGTATAAAAAAACCGCTTGGGACATTTTGTCGCAAGCGGTTCATTGAGTGTTTAGTCAAAATGTACCTATTCTTTGTGTGGTATATTTTGTCCCACCTCTTTCAGGTCTGCTTCGTCTGACATTGTAGCGTTATTATCCGATACTGTGTTTTTATACAGTTCTTTTTCTTGTTCGGTTATTTCGGCACTTTCTGACGTTTCAAGTTTATTATCAGATACCTCAAGATCGCTTTCAGAATTTTCTAAAACTTCACCTTCGTCTTTATTATCAATGATTTGCTCTTCTTCTGGCGCAGTTTCTTCTTCCGTTTTGTCTTTAACCCAATCACGCAAGGTTTCCGCAACCCCTTCAGAAAGAGACTTCAAATTACTGTAATCGTCGTCGTAATCATCTAAACCATCACGAACGTTGAATTCTTCTGAGAGGAATAATTTACGCAATGCCGCTTTTTTTACGCTTTCTGAAGCTTCTGACACCAATAATTGAGCAACAGACAAGTCTTCAGTCGTTTCTGATGCTATCTCCTGAGAGTCAATAGTTTGAGAATCGACAGCGTGTTCTGGAGACTCTTTTTCCAAAGTTCCACGTTCTAGTGACTCCGATGTTTCTGCGTCTATAGATGAAGCAGCAGACGAAGCCTCAGTGGAAGTAAGCTCAGTTTCCTCAAGCGTTTGTTGCGCTTCTAAAGGTTGGTCGGTTGATTCATCAAGCTTTCGTTGAGACCAACGGCTAAAAAAGTTAGTTGCCATTTGATCGACCCGCGCCTTTACGTTTCTTACGTCTTGCTTCTAATAACTCGCCATGACGACCGATGAATGCTTCCATCCAAGCTTGTACAGGCAATGGCATGTCGTAAGACAATACTTGGTTATCTCCGTCCATGTATTGGCCTGCGACTGTTTGTGATGCTGTCAGTAATTGAATAATAGGTTTACCGGAGTCAACATTATCCATAACTAAGAATAGCTTAGGTTGCTGAGAGCTTAGATTGAAGCGGTAGTCGGTACGTTCGTCTTTGTGCAACTGAAGCAAACATACGTCTGGGGTTTCATGTTCAGGTGATAATTCAAAACCGATGAGTTCCCATTGAGTTGTTACCCAAATGCCAGTTTTGATCTCTTTCTCTATTCTTTGGACACCGATTGGCCAAGCTGCTTCTGTTTTTTCATATTGTTCTTTGAATTCTTTTATCTCAGACATACTTCACCCAATTGATTTTCTTTGGTCTGAATGCACTTAGGACATTTTGTACTGTGTGCATTCATATACACCCCATAAAGCAATAAACACGCCAATACGGATTAACTGCGAGAGCGTATCTATAGCGTTCGTTATCAAGTTGTCACTATAACGTTAGTCGATACTGGTTATTTCAGACAACTCCACCCGGTGAACTCTCATATTTTGCGCTATTTTAATCTAATGCTTCATGTTTCCATCAATCCCCGTTATTTTGGAATGAGAATTGCTAAATGCTTGAGTTAAAGCTAAGACTGACTAAGTGACAGAGAACGCATGTATTCTAAAGAGTCGTATGATGACTCTTGCCTAACTTCTTATCCCTTATAATCGCTATCTCATTAAGTAGGACGTGACTGTGGTAAAACCAAACATAATAAAAACCAGTGAAAACCCACTTCAGACCATCGAAGTTGAAGTGTTTGATGAATATGGCGAAAAGCTAACGAAACAAATTGCGTGCGAGCGCCCTCTTACCGTTATGTTGAACTGGAAAGAGATCGTAACTCTAATGACATTGGGTTCACGCCCGGAAGCATTAGTCTTGGGTTATTTGAAAAACCAAAGCTTCCTTTCTGATCCAGAAGCCGTTGAATCAATCATCATCGACTGGGAAACCAGCTCAGCAGCGGTTATCACCAAAGAAGATACGAGCCAACTTGAGCAAGCGCTTAAGAAGAAGACAGTTACCTCTGGCTGTGGCCAAGGTACCATGTATGGCAACGTGATGAAGCAATTGGAAGATTACCAAGTGCCTCAAACCAAGATTAAGCAATCTGAAATCTATACGGCTCTAGAAGCGCTGACTCATTATAACGACACCTACAAGAAAGCGGGTGCGGTTCATGGCTGTGCTGTTTGCAAAGACGACAAGGTTCTATCGTTTGTTGAAGATGTTGGCCGACACAATGCCGTTGATACATTGGCTGGTGAGATGTGGCTTAACAAAGAGACAGGTGAAGATAAGATCTTCTACACCACAGGCCGTTTAACGTCTGAGATGGTGATTAAGGTTGCGCAGATGGGAATCCCTGTTCTACTGTCACGCTCTGGCGTTACACAAATGGGCTTAGATTTAGCGCAGAAGTTCGGCATCACTACGATTGCTCGCGCTAAAGGTTTACGCTTCCAAGTGTTCACGGGTGCAGACAAGATTGACTTTGATGTGAAAGGTGAATAATCAGCAGTCGGAAAAAAGCGTAGGTTTGATTGGTGATTCACTAACCGCTTCTAATTGTAAAGTTCTGATGTAAATAGTTAGTGACCCATCAAGGATAAATACATAGAAACTTAGCTAGATACAAAAACGCCGTCATGCTTTTTAGTATGACGGCGTTTTTAATTTTCAATTTATAGCTTAATTTCCAACGCATAGAGTTGAAAACTAAGGCTAACTTAAAGCTTAGCCGCGTGCTTTCAAGAACTCAGCGTAAGTACCGCGGAAATCGTTGATCTTGCCATCTTTGATTTCAAGGATACGAGTTGCAAGCGAGTCTACGAATACACGGTCGTGAGATACGAAGAACAATGTGCCTTTGTAGTTCTCAAGAGCCAAGTTAAGCGCTTCGATAGATTCCATATCCATGTGGTTTGTTGGCTCATCCATTAGCAGGATGTTTGGTTTATGCATCATGATCTTACCAAGAAGCATACGACCTTGCTCACCACCAGAGATAACCTTTACAGATTTCTTAATGTCGTCTTGACCAAATAGCATACGACCTAGGAAGCCACGAACAACTTGCTCGTCTTCGCCTTCTTGGCGCCATTGGCTCATCCAATCAAACAAGTTCATGTCTGTCTCGAAATCGTGTGCGTGATCTTGAGCGTAGTAACCGATGTTTGAGTTTTCAGACCACTTGTACTCACCTGTGCGAGGCTCAAGAGCGCCAGCTAGTGTGTTAAGTAGTGTTGTTTTACCCACACCGTTCTCACCGATGATAGCAACACGCTCACCTACTTCGAAAATACCGTCGAACTTGTTGTATAGGTCTTCTTCAAAACCTTGAGATAGGTTTTCAACCACAAGTGCGTTACGGAATAGCTCTTTAGACTGTTCGAAACGGATGAATGGGTTTTGACGGCTAGACGCTTTAACTTCGTCTAGTTGGATCTTATCGATCTGCTTAGCACGTGACGTTGCTTGCTTCGCTTTAGATGCGTTAGCAGAGAAACGAGATACGAACGTTTGAAGTTCAGCAATTTGTGCTTTCTTCTTAGCGTTGTCAGACAGTAGACGCTCACGAGCTTGAGTCGCAGCCGTCATGTACTCATCGTAGTTACCTGGGAATAGACGAAGTTCGCCGTAATCAAGGTCAGCCATGTGTGTACAAACAGAGTTTAGGAAGTGACGGTCGTGCGAAATGATGATCATTGTGCAGTTACGTTGGTTTAGCGTGTCTTCCAACCACTTGATGGTGTCCATGTCCAGGTTGTTCGTTGGTTCGTCAAGAAGCATGATATGCGGGTCTGCAAACAGTACTTGAGACAATAGAACACGAAGTTTCCAACCCGGTGCTACTTCGCTCATCAGACCGAAGTGCATTGATTCTTCAATACCTACCGCTAGAAGAAGCTCACCAGCTTTAGCTTCTGCCATGTAACCGTCCATTTCAGCGAACTGAACTTCAAGGTCAGCCACTTTCATGCCGTCTTCTTCGCTCATTTCTGGCAAAGAGTAAATGCGGTCACGCTCTTGCTTAATAGCCCAAAGCTCTTTGTGACCCATGATAACCGTGTCGATTACCGTGAATTCTTCGTAAGCAAACTGGTCTTGGTTTAGCTTAGCAACGCGCTCGTTTGGATCGTAGCTTACGTTACCAGCACTTGGCTCAAGTTCACCAGATAGGATCTTCATGAACGTCGATTTACCACAGCCATTCGCGCCGATTAAACCGTAGCGGTTGCCTTCGCCGAACTTAACTGAAATATTTTCGAAAAGTGGCTTAGCGCCGAATTGTTGGGTGATATTTGCTGTGGAGATCAATGCCATTACCTTTTTAATGTGAAAAACGCCGCAACGTTACTTGTTCAGGGCTTTAACTGCAAGTATTGATTGCAATTACTGGCCATTAAGTGAGTGATAACCTAGCCAAATCATAGTTTGAACTGACTCACATTTTTGGTTTTCTATTTATCGCCGTAAAACCGTCGATTTTAAGGAAAAACAAAATATCGAACAGCGCACCATAATGGGCGGTATATAACGTCCCAAATCATGCCAACCATTGAATATATCGTATGCTGATTGGTCACAGTAAAAGCCAACCCGATCAACGCAACAGAAGACATAATAAAGATGCTCAAATACTAGCCTAATCCCTGACAATTTCATGACAAAATCGCTCGAAACAGGAATAAAGTACTCGCCCCCGACACGGGGTTGGATTTCACAAAGTCAGATTATCTAACTATAGTAATCCTAACCTCATAATTCTAAGAGACTTTTATGCGTTCACTATCGCGCTTCTTAATCCTCACTTTGGCCATTCTCTCTTGGCCTAGTCATGCCAACTTGGAATATGACTTACAATCTCAGCCTCAGGTATCCGATTCTGCTGTTGATCTCGATGATCGAATTGATTCGTTACCCGACCCCCTCTTTATGGAACCGTCGGACAGACGCCAAGTCAATATATTGCTCGCTGAAGTGCTACAAGTTCAAAAGCAGGAAATCAAAACCTTCGAGCAACAGATAAAAGCCTACAGAGCGAACAACGACGCCGATCAATGGTTTGCCGTTCAAACCAGTTACGTCACTTTGAATAGCTTGAATGTGAGCAAGCAACACCTGTTAGAGCAGACGAATTCCGCTAATAAAGAGCGCCTAACGGGTTTTGGCCCCTACGGCGTAACTCAATTTAAGCAAGAGTGGGAATTAACCAAGCTCAACATTGAGTATCTTGTTTACTTCCAAATTCGTAGCTTTAAAGCGCTCGTTAAAGACATCTTTATTTCGCCAGTGCCTGTGATTGGTGCATCGTTAAAAGTGTTGTTTATCTATTTTGGTTTAGCGTGGTGGCTTGCCAATAGCACTCGTTTGATTGAGTTGTTCAGAATTAATTTTCTTGAAGCGAAAACGAACCCTCCATTTTTAGTACGTGTGATCTGGTACATCAGCCGCGCTGATCGTGCGATTGCTTGGTTAATTGCGATTACGCTTTCTCTAAGAGTGCTCTCCAGCATCCCTAGCCTGCAACACCTGATTTTCCTTGAGATCTTCACTTGGTGGATTCTAGGTGGTTCGATTGCTATCAGCTTTATTTTGGAATTTGCGTATCGTTTGGGCCGCACATCTAATCAAGAAGTGATTGCGCTGCGCCTATCGACCATTCGCCGTTATGTTTGGAGCTTCATTGTTGCGGGTGTGACTTTGCAAATATCGAGTATCACGCTAGGCAAAGGCACTATCTATAGCTGGATCTACAGCGCCCTATTTTTCTGGTTTGTACTGGTTACCATTTCAGTGCTTAGATTATGGCGTGCGAAAGTCTTCGATACGCTGCAACACATCTCTGATCGTCCGGTATGGGTGAACTGGGCAGTAAACCGCAAGGATACCTTCTTACTTAATATATTGGCGACGGCCATTGGCATCGTATGGTTGAGTGTTTACAACTTCCAACACCGCATCATGGCCTTACTGTCTAATTACACACTGTTTAGCCAAGCTTTGGCGTACCTGTTTAGAATTGAAGTGGCTAAGCAGTCTGACCTTGACAAGAATCAGCAAAACTTGGTTCGAATCAAAGGCGATCAAACCTATGAATACATTCTTCCGGGTAATATCGACAGCACGCTGATTGATTACGCCGGTGATGAGGTTAAGCAACTGTCTCGCTACTTGATGTCAGACAGCCCTGCTATCTGTATTGTTTCAGGTGAACGTGGTGTGGGCGCAACAACGCTGCTTTATACCCTGCTGCACAAAGTCTCTAACGCTGAACCTGTCTACGTAAGTTGCCCTTACGCTGGTTATCAAGAGCTGTTAGCGCATCTAGCGGTGAGCATCGGCTTGGAAGAGAAAGCGACTGAGATTCAGATCTTGGCTCACCTTCGTAAAAGCAAGACCACGTACTTGATTGCGATCGATAATGCACAACGTCTAGTTAAGCCAATGGTTGGCGGATTGTCTGATCTGATACGTTTAACCAATCTACTGCGTCGTTCTAAAAAGAACCACCGTGTCGTGATATCGATCGCCAAATCAAGCTGGCGGTTTGTCGATCGAGCGCGTGGCGAACGTTTGCTGTTTGACTTGGTGTGTTTCCTTCCGCGTTGGACAGAGAAACAAGTCGGTGAGCTTCTAAATAGCCGTATTAATACGGAGCTTGAGAAGCCGTTATCGTTTGATGGTTTGGTGGTGCCTAAACAGTGGGACCAAGATGACATGAGCGAGGAAGATCGCGCACGCCAAGGCTTCTACCGAATCTTGTGGCATTACTCTGATGGTAACCCTACCGTTGCGTTGCGCTTCTTCCGACTCTCATTGAATCGAAACAAAGATACCGATCAAGCCGTGGTGCGCTTGTTCCATGTACCAGAAGCACAAGAACTAGAAAACATGCCAAAACCTATGCTGGCTGTGCTTCGTTCTATCGTGCAGTTGGAAATCGCGTCTCCGGAAGTCTTGTCTGATTGTACGCAGCTAAGCACGGCTGAGATAACCGGCATTCTGCGTTACTTTGAAAGCCGTGGTTATATTGGTTGGCATGAAGAAAAGGCTCGAATTTCCGAGCACTGGTTCCGCCACATTACTAACGTTCTCGACCGTCAACATCTACTGGTGAAGTAAAATGAAGAAGTTATTTATCCTACTATTTGTTGGCTTGGCAAGTGCTGTCAGTTTCCCGATCTTTGCGACGGAAGAGTTAGCCAATGTAGAAAACATCTCAAAGATAGCGAGTCTAGTGCGATGGAGCGGCGTGTTCTTCTCCATGATCGTTATTGCTGCGATGTGGTTACTGCTTAAGTTTATCAACTCGATGGTGACCAGTTTTGGTAGCCAATTCGTGCAATACCGAATGCTGCTACAGAAACTGCAGTCGTTTACTCAGTTCTTTATCTATGTGAGCACAGGTCTTATCGTGTTCATGATGAGCTTTAGAATCAACGACCAAATACTGACTTTGATTGGTGGTACCCTCGCCGTGTCAGTCGGCTTTGCGCTTAAAGATTTGGCAGCTTCATTCATCGCGGGCATCACGGTAATGATTGATAGGCCCTTTCAAGTTGGTGACCGCGTCACGTTCGAAGGCAACTACGGTGATATCATTACCATTGGTTTGCGTTCAGTGCGAATGAGAACCCTGAACGATGACATCATTACCATTCCGAACAACAAGTTCTTAAATGAAGTGACCACCAGTGGTAACTACGGTGCGTTGGACATGCAGGTGGTGATTCCGTTTTACGTTGGTATGGATGAAGACATCACCCTAGCCCGCGATCTGATTCAAGAAGCGGCGTCTTCAAGTCGTTATATCCACTTGCCGAAACCTGTAACGGTTTTGGTTAAACAGACGATTACCGATAACTACCTAGCAATACAGCTAACTTGTAAGGCTTACGTTGTGGATACTGCGTATGAGAAGCTGTTTGAAACCGACATTACCCTGCGTGTGATGAAAGAGTTTAAGAAGCACAACATCAACCCTCCGAAAATTTCAGTGGCGGCGCATTAATCGCACTTGGTCTAAAGCTCGGAGAGTGAATTAATCTCCTAGTCAGCGACAAACGAAAACACCTCCGAACTTATCGCAAGTGCGGAGGTGTTTTTTTATGAGCTTTTTATCTTCAACCAAGTTCGTGTTGAGGCTAAACCTTAAAGTATTTCAATTGCTCAGTAAGGTGTTCTGTAGTGTTCGCCATTTTCTGACTGTCTTCTGCAAGCGATTGTGAGGCCTGCAGGACCTCATTTGCAGCGAGATGAATCCCAGTGACACTTTCACTCATTTCGGTGGCTACCGTGCTTTGCTGCTCCGAGGCCGCGGCAATTTGCGCGACCATGTCGTTAGCGTTATGTAGTTCATTCACAATCACATCGAGTTGCTGGCGAGTTTCGTTAGACGCGTTAACGCTGTGATCAACCTTCTCGTTGCTGCTTTGCATTGCCTTAAAGGTGCGTTCTGCTTGTTGAGTCAGTTTCTCAATCGTGGATTGCACTTCGTTAGTTGAATTCTGAGTGCGGCTAGCAAGGTTACGGACTTCATCAGCAACAACCGCAAATCCTCTTCCTTGCTCTCCTGCACGTGCCGCTTCTATTGCTGCGTTGAGCGCTAACAAGTTCGTTCGTTTGTTCTGATACATCACGAATCACACCAACGACTTGGCTTATTTCAGTCACGCCTGATTGCAGATCTCTGACTAAGTTATTCGCGTTACTTAATTTCATAGCTGACTGACTTTATTATTTGTTTTGATTATGTATTTTCGGTCAAGGTATCAAAATTTCGTACAGTTCAGATGATATGCATCAAGATCAAAAGATATGCACTGTGTTACATAGGCAAAAAGAGGTGCTCGTCAAACCGAAAGAGGTTGAGATTTGGTTTGCGATAGATTAGTAGTGCAGAATTTTCGTGCTTGGGCTAAAACGTTCGTGTAATAGCCCAAGCGCGTTAGAAATATTATCAGATGATAATGTTGGTGAATAAGTTCTTAGAACTTATAGGTTTGATACTAGCAATTGAGGTGTCGCTTTCTGTTGAAGATAGATACTAAAGCAACTTCCCTTACCTACCTCCGATTCAACTCGGATCTCGCCGCCAGTTTGGCTCAAGATACTTTGAGAGACTGACAACCCTAACCCCGTACCATCACGTTTAGTGGTATAGAAAGGCGAGAAAATGCGTTTCAGTTGTTCTTCCTTAATACCGCAGCCTTCATCTTGAACATGAACGATAGCGCCATGGGACACACCATTTTCAACCCAGTCTTCACTAGAAATAGTTAACGTACCCTGACCGTCCATTGCATGAATCGCGTTCATTTGTAGGTTAACCAGAATCTGTAGCAATTGATTTCGGTTCACTTCGACTGAGGTTTTAGCATTCAGTTGTGATACATACACAATGCCTTTCTTCTTAGCGCCTGTTTTTACAAGCGTAATACTTTCATCGACAATTGGATTGATATGTTGCCACGTAATTTCGTCTTGTACGCCGCCGTGACGGCTGTATTGAAGCAGGCTTCGTGTGATGTTTCGAATTCGGTCAATCTGCTCCATGATCGCGTGGACTTCCTCATCTACACGGCTCACTTCATCGCCCAGTTCAAACTTCATCAGTTCAACGTTGCCAAGAATCACGGCGGTTGGGTTATTGATCTCATGAGCAATGCCTGCCGTTAATTCACCTAACGCGGCCAGTTTTTCATTGACCACCAGCTTATCTCTGGCTTGATTGAGAAGCTTGATGTGCAGTTCGAGCTCTTCGGTTTTCTCTTTCAAACTCGCGGTACGAGAATGCACTTTGCACTCAAGTTCAGATGCCGCTTGTTGAATCTCTTGATTACGCTCGTGCAGTAGATCCAACATCTTATCGAACTGTTTAGCGAGCAGTGTCAGTTCGTGTTGATCATCCAAACCTAGCGTACCAATTCGCTTGTCTTGCCCCATCTGTACTAGCTTCACCACTTTATGAATGCGTTCGATTGGGTTGAAAAGATCACGTGCGCCACGGTGAACGATCAAACCGGATGCCAACAGAAGCAACACAATGGTAATGCTAATTTCGCCAAGGTTGGTTAAGTACGTTTCTATCAGCGGCCAAATCAAATAACCGGTGTAAAGCATACCAATCACATTATTAAACTGGTCATGGATTGGTTGGTATGCTGTGATGTACCAAGCATCGTAAACATACGCTCGATCTAGCCACTCTTTACCTTCATTCAAGACTTTCGAGTGAACCTCGTGAGAAACACGTGTACCAATGGCGCGCCCTACACTGTCTTCACTGCTCAAAGGCACGTTGGTGCTGACACGAAGATCATCAAGGAAGACCGTGACCGTACCAATATGACGATTAAACCCTTCTCGTTGTGGATAGATAAGGTTACTGATTTGGTCAACAAGTTGAGTGCTGTTATTCAGTAAGATCCCACCATCCAGAAAACCAATCACATGATCATGTTCATCTTTGATGGATACAACGGTTCGGCTTACCAATCCTCGAGTCTTGACCTCTTGCCCGTTGAGCATCGGAACTTCCGCTTTTTTAGCGAGGTCACGATCGAGATAATTGAGTTCATTACGGCTTAAGACACTGAAAAATGAAGACTTGTGAGTTAAGTTTAGATATTCGAGTTTCTTCTCCATGCTCTCGACACTGCGCCAACGCAAAAAATCGAGCTCATAGCGAGATTTGTTCTCAGACACCCAGCGAGTTAGCTCTTCGTGTGAAAGATCACTCGCGAGTTTGGTTCGAAAGTTATAAGACTCGGCAAACGCACGAACGTTGTATGCTTGCTGATTTTGGATCAGGTGAATACTGTTATCGGCAACATCCAAGCGTTCATCAACATCAATCAGCGCGCCCTGCCACGTGTAATGTATTGACCAATACAGTGTGATAGCCACAAGAGCGCACAAGGTCAGAATGATAGGAGCTGATGTTAGGAATAATAAGCGGTAGCGAACCATGGTTTTGAATCGGAACGCCCATTTTGACCACCAACGACGTCTAATCGGCATATTCAGAGCCTTCCGTGTTCCAATCTTTGTATTTACGCTCTAGCGTTTTACGTGCCACGCCAAGATCTCTTGCAGCTGCCGATTTATTGCCATCATGAAAACTAACAAGCTGTTCTATATGAGATTTCTCTACTTCTTTGAGTGTCCAAGTGTTTGGATAACCCTCGGCAGCATCTGCATTATTCAAGTTTGGCATCTCTGCACCATGTGACACCGTCACTGAAATGCTAGCGGGTACAGGATCGCCATTAATCTCACGCCAATAGTGTGCTGGTGGCTTGTCTAAAAGAATGCATCGTTCGACTAAGTTTTTAAGCTCACGAATATTCCCCGGCCATTCGTATTCGTTCAACGCTAAGATATCTTCATGTGCCCAATTTGGAACAGGCATGCCAAGCTCGCTCGATAAAAGACGAGTAAAGTATGGAACAAGTTCAATCAAGTCTGATGGGCGCTCTCTCAATGGCACCACATCAATCTTAAGTACATTGAGTCGGTAGAACAGATCGCGACGGAAGTGCCCTTTATCGACCTCTTCTTGAAGATTTCGGTTGGTCGCCGCCACCACTCGTACGTCAACGGAAATTTCCTTTTCGCTACCGACTGGACGAATGGTTCTTTGCTCTAACACGCGTAGCAATGCAGCTTGCATTGGCAGTGGCATTTCACCAATTTCATCAAGGAACAAGGTGCCACCACTTGCGACTCGGAAAAGACCTTCACGGTTTTTCTTCGCACCAGTAAATGCGCCTGATGTATGTCCAAACAGTTCACTTTCTAGAAGCTCTGGAGCAATCGCACCACAGTTGATTGGCACAAATGGACCTGTGCGTTTACTGGCTTCATGTACACCACGAGCAACTAACTCTTTACCCGTACCTGACTCACCTTCTATAAGAACGGATGCTCTTGACGGTGCAAATTGACTGATCAGCAATTTAAGCTGTTTAGTTTTGTCTGAATTGCCGATCAATTCGGTCTTGATATGACGGCTAACATCACGCTTCAACGCGTACTGCATTCTTTGGTCGAGTCGCTTATCCATACAACGCAGAACCGCTTGTATCATCTGTTCGAGGTTGAACGGCTTAAGAATAAAATCTGAAGCACCAAGCTTAAGCGCGGATATGGTCATCTCTAGATCGGCATAACCCGTCATGAAAATCACATCGGCGCGTTTGTCGTTGTCGTTAAACGCCTCTTCCCACTCAATGCCAGAGCGGCCTGGTAGGTTGATATCAAGGACAATCAGATCAAAATGTTCGCTTGAACGCAGCGTTTCAGCCTCTTCAACCGACCCTGCGCTCGACACCTTGCCAAAGAACTTACCTAGTGCTTTCTTTAAGATAGCCTGCATACCCAATTCATCATCGACGACCAAAACGGAAAACGCCTGATACTGAGTCAATGTGTTCGGGTTGAGATTGGAAGCAGATGAACTAGGTAAAGACATAATGATTAGCCGGTGAGGAAAGTTGGGACAGAGTGTACCAATTAACCTTTTCTCCAACAGGGACAATGTGCGACATTTTGTCCTAGCTCATGTTTTGATTCATTTTAACGGGGTAAATGACGCAATTTTGTCCGAAATAACAGCAATTTAATGAAATCTGATGCATTATTTGTTGGCATTAAGATTGCTTGTAAGGTGTAGATTTCTAATTACAACAATTAGCGTCTTATGCACATGCCCTTCTTTGAGCCCTTTAAAACTGAAGGCATGTCATTCATTTATAACAGAATGGACATAATAATAATGAAAGCAATTCCCCTAACTATTGCAGCTCTATCGATCGTCAGTTACACGGCTAGCAGCGCGGAAGACACCACTCATATTAAGTTGGCGACAACCACAAGTACTTATCACTCTGGTCTGCTGGACTACTTATTGCCTGAGTTCGAAAAGGATTCTGGTATCAAGGTTGATGTTCTTGCCGCTGGTACGGGTAAATCTCTTCGCATGGGCGAAAATGGTGACGTTGATTTGGTGATGACTCACGCACCAAAGGCTGAAGCGAATTTCGTAGAAAAAGGTTACGGCGTTTTACCTCGTAAGCTGATGTATAACGACTTTGTCATCGTTGGCCCACAAAGCGACCCTGCAAAAATTGAATCTCAAAAAGCAGTGGCAGATGTGTTCAAAGCGATCGCGACTAATAACGTGACGTTTGTGTCTCGTGGCGACGACTCTGGTACTCATAAGAAAGAGATGGGGATTTGGGCACAAACTAAAATTGAACCAAACTTTGGTGGTTACCGCAGTGTTGGTCAAGGCATGGGCCCTACTCTGAACATGGCGTCAGAGATGCAAGGCTACACCATGACAGACCGTGGTACTTGGTTGGCTTACCAAAACAAATTGGATCTTAAAATCCTTTTCCAAGGTGACAAGAACCTCTTCAACCCTTACCAAGTGATTCTGGTTAACCCTGAGCGCTACCCAAGCATTAACTACCAAGCTGCGAAAGTATTCAGTGATTGGTTGGTTAACCCTAAAGGTCAGAAACTGATTAACGACTTTAAACTGCATGGAAAACAACTGTTTGTTGCAAGCGCAGAATAGTTTGTTGTAAGTGAACCGTCGTTTTCTGTAAGTAAAAGTAGCGCTAAGGGTTCACCCGAATCAATTAGCGCTACGCTTAACTAAACAGTTAACGAAGCACCTAAGCAATGTCGCTTTAAAAACTGTCTTGTTTTTACAGCAACTCGCTATAAAGCTGCCTCACTTTAATATCGTTCACGCTTAACAACACATTCATGTTTAGAAACGCAACCATGCTTAAGAACAATAGCTGACCAATACACACTCAAATAGTTAGTGTCAGCTATGATTAACATCAGTCACTACCGATAAAACCTATTATCGATTTACACGAGATACTTCATGACCCTATGGCAAACAACGATTGATGCAATGAATCTACTGGTGAGTTTTGACCACGAATTGTGGAAAATCGTCGCGGTATCCTTCAGCGTATCTTTGTCCGCCATTTCATTGGTTATTGTTCCTGCAATCCTTATGGCTTTCTTATTGGCTTACACCGAGTTCCCCGGGAAATGGGCTCTGCTTTCAGTGATCAACACCCTGCAAGCGATCCCTACTGTGGTTATCGGTTTGTTGATGTACATGATGCTTTCTCGCTCTGGCCCGTTAGGTGATTGGCAATTGCTGTTCACCCAAAAGGCGATGATTCTAGGTCAGATGGTGATCTGTTTCCCTATCCTAGTTGCGATGATGCACGGTGCTCTGCAGGCCAGTGACCGCCGAGCGGTTGAAACGGCGCGCACGCTTGGCGTATCAACGACTCGTGTGGCGTGTACGTTAATTTGGGAAACGCGCTTCCCTCTTTTAGCTGCAACTATCGCTGCCTTCTCTCGTATCGTCACTGAGGTTGGTTGTTCAATGATGGTCGGTGGCAACATTATGGGGATGACAAGAAACATCCCAACAGCTATCGCTATGGAAAGCCACAAAGGCGCATTCGCTCAAGGCGTCGCCCTCGGTATGGTGTTATTAGCATTGGCATTAGCCCTTAACTTTTTCCTTTCCAGTGTGAGAGGAAAAGGCTATTTAAGAACTTAGGAACGCTGTCATGAGTATAAAAATAACAACGCAGCAAATTTCAATGCGCTACAAAGAGCGTGTTTTGTTCCATATTCCCGAATTGTCGATCGGCCCCAACGATGCCATTTATCTCAAAGGAGATAATGGTGTGGGTAAAACGACCCTACTTAAAATATTGTCTGGATTGATTCAGCCCAGCTCTGGCCGCATTCAGTCTCCGACACAAAGCTGGCAGCAGATCTTATTCCCTAGGCTCAAGTTCAAAGACATTATCTACCTGCATCAAACCCCCTATCTTTTTGATGGTTCGGTGTACCAAAATGTCGCTTATGGCATTCGCTTTAACAAAGAGAGCCAAAAAGATAAGCGAGCTCAAATAATTAATGCATTGAGAATGGTAGGTTTAGAAACCTTGGCAGATGAACACATTTCTGTGTTGTCTGGTGGTGAGCGTCAACGCGTTGCAATGGCACGAGCCTGGATTCTTAAGCCGTCAATCTTGCTTATGGATGAACCAAGTGCCTCTTTAGACAAAGAATCTATTGAAAGATTGGTGATAATGGCCGAAGATCTTCTTCAAAGAGGCGCGAGTTTAGTCATCACTAGTCACCAAACTAACGCGTTAACCGACTTATGTAAGAAGCAATGGTGGATCAAAGACAATACTTTGACCGAATCGCCGCTTCTGCAAGTTATTCAGAAAGATAAAGCACAAGAGAATATTTATGCTGCTTCCAACGCAAACTAGTTGGGTTATTTTGGCTGGCGGACAGGCCAGCCGCATGGGCGGAAAAGATAAAGGACTTGTTGAGCTCAACGGTTCTCCGCTTATTCAATACGTTATAAACAAGCTGTCACAGCAAGATGTCAGCATCACTATCAATGCCAACCGTAACTTAGACAGTTACCAAGCATTTGCTCCGGTTGTTTCCGATTCCTTCCCTGACTATCCAGGTCCATTGGGCGGCATTCATGCTGGCCTTAAAAACGCGAGTACAGACTGGGTCGGCTTTGTCCCTTGCGACAGCCCACAAATCAGTGACGACCTTGTTGAGCGTTTTTGTTCTGCAGTTAAAGAAGACAGCGACATTCTTGTCGCGCATGATGGCGAATTTAAGCAACCTGTATTCACCCTATTCCACAAACGTGTTCTACCAAAGTTAGAAGCGTTTTTGGAACGTGGTGATCGTAAAATCATCTTGCTATACAAAGAGTGTGTTACCGAATACGTTGATTTCAGCGATTCTCCTAACTGCTTTGTTAATCTCAACACGCCAGAAGAACTCACCCAATTCGGAACGCTTCAATAATGAAAGATTCTAAACAACGCCCTAACCTTCCTTTATTGGGCTTTGCTGCTTATAGCGGTACAGGCAAAACGACCGTACTTGAAGCCCTGCTTCCTCTGTTGACTGATGCGGGTTTAAAAGTTGGCGTGTTAAAACATGCTCACCACGATTTTGATGTCGATAAGCCGGGTAAAGACAGTTACCGCTTACGTAAAGCGGGCGCGAACCAAATGTTGATTGCTTCTCGTAATCGTCACGTGATGATGACAGAAACACCAGAAGCCGAAGCAGGTTTTTATTACCTGCTGACTCGATTTGATACCAACACGCTTGATCTGATTTTGGTTGAAGGCTGTAAGAACATCGCCTTCCCTAAAATTGAACTGCACCGAGATGAAGTGGGCAAACCTTGGTTGTACCCGAACGATAACAACATTATTGCTATCGCGGCAGACAGCCAAGTTGAATCAGAGCTGCCACAAATGGCGATCAGCGACTTAGAAGCGATTCGTGATTTCATCATCGATTACGCGCAGTCCTTTGACCTTGTCTCTACAACAGGCAGAGCCGTGTCATGCTCACCTTCAAAAGACGCAGCGCCAGCTGTTTGTTGTGATTCGTTCTCTCCTGCAGGTTTAACCGTTACTCAAGGCCAACAAAAGATTGTTGATAGCATTGACGCACTCGATCTCACAGAGAGTGTTGAATTACTGCAAGGCTACGGCCGCGTGCTGGCTGAAGATGTGATTTCGCCAATCAACGTTCCTCAGAATACCAACTCTGCAATGGACGGTTATGCAATTCGTAGTGAAGATCTAGAATTGGACAGTTACAACATCGTTGCTGAAGTCATGGCGGGCCACAGCTACGAGCAAATCGTGCAACAAGGTGAAGCCGTTAAAATCATGACCGGCGCACCAATGCCAGAAGGCGTTGATGTTGTCGTGATGCGTGAACAAGCCGTCCAAGATGGCGATAAAGTTAGCTTCCCTGATGCTAAAATCTCGGTTGGACAAAATGTCCGTATGGCAGGTGAAGATTTAGAAATCGGCCAACCTGTCTTTACACGTGGCACACGCATTGAAGCGCCAGAAATGGGCATGATGGCGTCGTTAGGTTTTGGTACCTGCCCTGTTCTGCGTAAAGTGAAAGTGGGTGTGTTCTCTACGGGTGATGAAGTTCAAGCGCCGGGTCACGAGCAAAAACCAAACTCTATCTATGACTCAAATCGTTTTACTATTATCGGCATGCTTCAAAAGCTCGGCTGTGACATCGTCGATTACGGCATCATTGAAGATGATGAGCAGAAGATGATGGATGTGCTGCATTCTGCGTCGCTTGAAACCGATATGGTTTTGACTTCTGGTGGTGTGTCTGTTGGTGATGCGGATTACATCAAGCTTGCGTTAGATAAACTGGGTGAAATCAACTTCTGGCGTATCAACATGCGTCCAGGTCGCCCATTGGCTTACGGTAAGATTGAGAACAAGCCGTTCTTTGGTTTACCGGGTAACCCTGTTGCTGTGATGGTGTCGTTCATTAACTTTGTTGAGCCTGCGATCCGCAAGCTTCAAGGTCAAACGAACTGGACACCAGTAAAAGCAAATGCTGTAGCAACTGAACAACTGCGCTCACGCCAAGGCCGTACTGAATTTAGCCGTGGTGTGTTCTCGATGAATGAATCTGGCGTGCTTGAAGTGAAAACAACGGGCAAGCAAGGTTCAGGTATTCTGCGTTCAATGAGTGAAGCGAACTGCTTAATCGAAATCTCTCCAGCAGTTGATACTGTGAAAGTTGGCGAGACAGTGACGATCATTCCTCTGCAAGGTCGCGTTTAACTCAAAGCAAACACTTAAATTGACTTGGCAGCTTTTTAATTGATTTAGAAGCTTTTAAGTGATTTGGAAGATCTTCGCCAAGACATAGACGAAGCCCCTTCTATCGAGCTTTCGATGTTAAGGGGCTTTTTGTTCTTTTCGTTTCGAGAAAAACAACCTGTTCGTTTCCTAAAAGACAAATAGCTTAAATTACGCTAAACGTTTAGAACGATAATCTTAAGATTTCTTACCATTACCTTGAGCCACGTACGCTTTTTATGTAGAGTGCGCGCAAAGTAATAATTCTATTGGAGAGCACCATGGCTCGTACCATTCTGTACACTTACAAAGACGAAGACAAAGAGTTACTGTTTTCAAAACAAGAACACCGCACGATCCAAGAAGCTGTTGCTGCAGCTGAAGGCATCGATATCTCTGAGTATCTAAAAACTGAGCAACAGCTTGAGTTTATTTCTGATACTAAAGCGGTTCGTAACTACCAAGACAACTATTTCCGTAAGCTAGGCTTTACTAAGCTTACGTTGAAGCAAAAAGACAACCTTGGTGTTGGTAAAAAGAAGAAGTAAGCCCTCTGGTTTCTTTTTTTGTCGATCTGTAGTTTCTAGCTTTTCGTTTGCACTTGAGAGCTAAGAAGTTAAGAGCTAAAGAAACGAAAACACCGAACAATAAAAAATGCCGCAACCTATTTTGAGATTGCGGCATTTTTGTTTGTGCTTTTAACTATCTAACCTTAACTAGCTTAACGGTAAGTAACGATTACTTAATGTTAAGGAATGCTGCGCCACGAACGCCGCCTGAATCACCGTGCTTCGCTTTGATGATTTTTGGACATTTCGCTACAGACAATAGGTATTTAGGAACACGCTTTGGCATCTCTTCGTAGATAAGTTCGAAGTTTGAAAGTCCACCACCCAGTGCTACAACATGCGGGTCAAGTGCAGTAAATAGGTTTGCGAAACAGATAGCCAATAGCTCCATGAAACGGTCAACGTGCTCAGCTGCTTTTGCTTCGCCTTCGTTGTACGCTTGGATGATTTCAATCGCTTTCTTTTTCTCACCGAAGTAGTGCTCATAAATCAGTTCAAAGCCGCGACCAGATAGGTAGCTGTCTAAACAACCTTTCTTGCCACAACCACAGCCTAGTAACGGTGCGTTGTCGCCAAGGTGGAACCATGCATCAATAGGAAGACGCATATGGCCGAGCTCGCCAGCAACGTGGTTACGTCCTGAGAATACTTTGCCATCAAAAACCAAACCACCACCAAAACCAGTACCTAAAATTAGGCCCGCTACTGATGGTTCATCTTTCAATTCATCATCCCACGCTTCAGACAGCGCAAAACAGTTCGCATCGTTCTCGATTTTAACACTACGACCAATCAGCGCTTCTAAGTCTTTGCGTAATGGCTTACCTGTTGAAGCCGGTACGTTAACAACGAGCATAGTGCCGTCGTCCGCATCTTCCATACCAGGAAGACCAAGGCCAATTTTGCCTTCGCAAGAGAATTCGCTATCGTATTTTTTTACCAAACCGGCAATCGTATCAAGTAGCAGTTGATAATCTTCAGTAGGCGTTGGTACGCGTTCGGTTGCTACTCGCTCAAGTTTTTCATTGAACGCACCAAACTCAATTTTTGTGCCGCCAACATCAAAGCCGTAATACATGAAATCTCTCCAATTTTTCCCTAAATTCGGGCAAATAAAATTTTTAAATTAAACAACTAGGAAGCATTATCCATAACACTCCCCCTACAAACCGTGATAGATAACAAACTTATCTTGTGTTCGAATCTGTTTGAACAACAAGTCAGCACAAAGCGG
Source organism: Vibrio sp. 10N.261.51.A4 (assembly GCF_041471945.1). Lineage (NCBI taxonomy): Bacteria > Pseudomonadati > Pseudomonadota > Gammaproteobacteria > Vibrionales > Vibrionaceae > Vibrio > Vibrio sp. 10N.261.51.A4. The sequence goes on along the minus strand of NZ_JBFRPJ010000069.1, from coordinate 34,897 downwards.
TTAAAGGTTAGAGTGACGTCTCACTTTTAGTATGCTCTATGAAAGCATTCAGGCTTGGTTTGGTTGGATCGGACTTATAACGCGTCTTACTTAGCATGTAGCTTTCACGAAATGTCTCAAACCACAGCTGTAAAGTCTTTGCGCCCTGCTCTTCACCAGCCTGTTTCAAAACCAAGCTCGCTACTTCTGCAGTCGAGAGATGTTGTTCGTTGTCTGACTTACGCATCATGTATTGCGAAACCGATTCTGGTTCGATCGACAACACCGGTAAGTCTTGCAGATACTCTGAACGACGGAAAATACGTCGTGCTTCACGCCAACTACCATCAATAAAGATCAGCAGCAACGTCTTGTTCGAATCTCGCATCTCACCAAGGTCAGCAACCACACGCGATTTGTCATCGGTATAATCTTCAGGAAAGACCACGACTGGCTGATATTTATCGTCTTTCAGCACATCAAGCATCTCTTGATTCGGTTCAGTGCGGTGCCAAAGGTAGGCATAGCTGTCTTTAACGGTATCAAGGATTAAACGGCCGGTATTACTTGGTTTGAGTATTTCGTTGTCCGATAAGATCAACATGGTCGCGACGTTCGTATTTACGTCTGGTTGATGTTCACAGATACAGCTGTCTTGTTTGATTTTACAGAACTGACATCGAACCACTTTACACCCGCGCGCGTTAAACGGCTTGGTAGAAAGAGACAAACGGTGTTGATATAAACGGTGAAAAGCGTGGATTCTCATGGACAATAACGATAACTCTAGAAAAGTGGCACGATTGTACTTACAGTGTCCTTAGAATGATAGAAGGAATTCCCATGCAAGACCCATCACTGCTTCGCCTTGTTTGTTTTATTGTCGTTTTTGGATTGTGTGCGCTTTGGGAATACCGTTTCCCGCGTAAAACACTGACTCAAAGCAAATGGTTTCGTTGGGGGAATAACTTTGCGTTGGTTGCTTTGAACAGCTTTCTATTAGCCACTCTAATTCCTATTGCAGCATTCCAAGCGGCGGTCATTGCGCAAGAAAACCAATGGGGTCTGTTCAATACCCTGTCACTTCCTAAAGAACTCACCATTTTGATCTGCGTATTACTGTTAGATTGCGCCATTTACCTGCAGCACTTGGTGTTTCACCGTGTTCCTTGGTTGTGGAAGTTACATCGAGTTCACCATGCGGACCTAGATATCGATGTCACAACCGGAACGCGCTTTCACCCTATTGAGATGATTCTTTCAATGCTCATCAAAGTGAGTTTGGTAATCGCACTTGGTGTTCCCGTAATTGCGGTCGTGATATTTGAAATTGTTCTTAATGCGAGTGCGATGTTTAACCACAGCAATGCGCGTCTACCGTTGTGGATTGATAAGCGGTTGAGAAAAGTGATTGTGACACCAGATATGCACCGCGTTCATCACTCGGTTATCGTGAAAGAAACCCACTCAAACTTCGGTTTCTTTTTATCTGTGTGGGACATCCGGTTTAAGACTTACCGCGCTCAACCAAAGCTTGGTCACGATAACGTTCAGATTGGCGTTCCCGAGATTCAAGATGGTAAAGAACAACGGTTAGATCTGATGCTACGTCAGCCATTTACTCAATTCCCGACGACGAAAAACTAGGTTTGAATTCGTTTGAGGCTCAAGCTTATCTTGAGACCAAACTTATCTTAATAACGAAGTTAGCTTAAATACAAACTTAGCTGAATGCCAAAACAAAACGCCCTTAGATTCTTGTGAGAACCTAAGGGCATTTCTGTATCGATAGTCGTTATAAGCGTAGTTAGTGACTAAGTGCTGCTAGTACTTAAACTCTTGCGCACACTAACTTAACTCTCACGCACGTTTATTTCAGCGCGCTTGTTTATTTCAGTACATATTTATGAAGCATAGCTTGTTGGTGCCCTGCTATCTCTCCGACTTGCTCTGAACTCTCGATCATAGATTCAAGTTGCAGTTTAGTATTCTCACCCTGCTCAGACACGCGAGTGATAGAATGCGTTACATCGACAGTCGCACGTGCTTGTTGTTCGGTTGCCACCATGATTTGTTCAACACGTCCTTTAATCTGGCTAACCGCGAATTCGATTTTCTCGAAGGCTTGTTTTACATCGCCACTGGTTTCCAGTGCGTTGGCCATTTCACTTCTCGATTCCGTTACAGAAGCGCGTGATCGGTCAGCCGCCGCCACCAATTCGTTCATCATATTACGAATATTAGTGGTTTGCTGGGAGGTACCACTCGCCAGTTTACGTACTTCATCGGCAACCACTGCAAACCCTCGGCCTTGGTCTCCTGCTCGCGCTGCTTCTATTGCGGCATTCAATGCGAGTAAGTTAGTGTTTTCAGCAATACCACTAATTACGTCAACCATTTCACGAATCTGTTTAACGCGAATATCCAAGTCCGTCATCGATTCTTGATTCAGGCTAAGAGATTGCTCGAGTGCTTGTAATCGCTTCTGATTAAGGCCGACCACTTGGCTACCATTGACTGATTCGTCTTCTGCTATCTGCGCGTCGTCATTCGATGCGTTAGAGATACGAGCAATCTCACCAATGGATGCTTCAAGTTCAGTAATCGTAGTAATCATATTCTGAAGTGATTCGTTCTGCTCATTCAAGCTTGAATTGGTTTGCTCTGCGGCGTCATGGCTTACTTCAGCCGTTTGATAAAGCGTCTCACAGTTACGCGTTACTAAACGAACCGAGTCCGCGGTTGAATCAACGACCGTATTTAGTTTTGAAGTAATAACTTGCAGCTCTAGCGGCCCCAGTAATTCACTCTGTTTAGAGAAGTCATGATCTGCCAGTGAACTCAACTGTTGAGTTATGTTTTTAAGCCCTTTATTCATCCAACGGCGTAACACGAACCATGAAATCACAATGATTACGGCAATCACTAGCCCGCTGATAAACAACACACGATCAATATTGGTGATGGTTTGATTTACAACCAGTTCACTTTCATCAATCAGGTGGGAAGCGGTGGAAGACAGCTGATTCAATGTGCTAATGACGGTGTTCGCTAAGTTAATGACTTGCGTTAAGTTTTGCTCTTGCTGCTGAACCAGTTCGAGTTTCAAGAGGATTTGTTTGATTACGCCTTCTTCGGTAAAGCCTTCTTTCACCATCTCGTAAGGCGCCGTCAAGCTCGCGAACTCAGCGATATCTGGGTGCCAATCGGCAAAGTCGCTGTAAGCCAAGTTCAGACCTGCGATTCGGTTTCTCAATTGACGGTATTCGTCTTGTGCTTTATCAATGTCAGATTGCATCATCAGCATCAAGAAGGTGTTCGCCATAGCAGACGCGCTGGATGTAAATCGGTTCGCTGCATCGCTCGCTTCTGGGTTGTCTTCAACCAAGAATGAGCTGATTCGATTCATTTCTGGTCCGATAGATCCAACGCCATAACGGAACTCGCCCATTTTACTGTCGATCAGATTTTGCTTACTTTGAATCTCAATCTGCGCCAGCAGTACCGTGTTGGTCATAGCTTGCAGTTGCGCCATGTCATCGACAAGGATTTGTTGTTGCTCTAAAGAGATCGCATCAGGAAAAGATTGGGAAATAAAAAGAAGTTCCTCTAGCGTGGTATTGCTCTCTGTCGCGAGTTGGTCAATTGAGCCCCTTGTGGCATTCAGTGTATCTAAGTCGGTTGATTGGGTGCTGTAAGTGAGAAGTTTTACTTGTTCTAATACGCTTTGCGTTAATTCGGCGTTATGTAGAGCAAGGGGTAATGCTTGTTCCGAGAGTGCATCAAAATGTCCCCCGACCCGTTCAACGCCCCGAATGCTAACCATTGATAAAAAAGTAACAAGTAAAAGAATGGAAATAAATACAGCAGTGACGGTTTGAATGAGCGAGAATGTATAACGTGAGGGTTTTATTGATAAATTTGTGTCGGGCATGTGAAATCCAGTTTGACTACGAAAAGAGATATCCTTAAGTTAGGTCGTATACTAGAAGTCCTTGATGACGTTTTTATTTCAGTTTTTTGTCAGAAGAGTTACATATGAAAATCAGAAAAATGGCTGTAGTTACAATAACTTTAGCAACATTGGCTGCTTGTAGCTCGTCACCTTCGCCTTCTCAGCTTAGTCAAACCGCACAGAAACCCCTATCAAAGTCAGAACAATTGACTACAAACGCTTATATGAGCGTGTACGAACAGTGGAAAGGCGTGCCATACCATTTCGGTGGGACCTCATTTCGAGGTATAGATTGCTCTGCTTTTGTTCAAATCGCCGTGCAAAATGCGACTCAACAAGCTCTACCAAGAACCACAAAAGACCAGAGTAAAAAGGGAAAAGAAATTGCGTATGGGCAGGCAACAAGCGGTGACTTGGTGTTTTTCAAGACTTCGATGACGGTGCGACATGTAGGCGTTTATTTAGGAAACAACCAATTTCTACATGCCTCGACATCGAAAGGTGTCATTATTTCTAGGTTAGATAACCCTTACTGGGCATCCAAGTTTTGGCACTTTAGGCGTTTATAGCGGTTCGAAAGATAAACCGCTGAGCGAGGTAACTCTAGAAAGATACGACTTAAACGCCCGTTGTTATTATGCTGATTAATTACGACGATAAATGAGCAAACAAACCGTTAATCGTATTTAGCAACAGCAGTATCAAACAGGTTCTTCACTAACGCGATGTACTCATCGAGGAATACAATTTGTTCGTTAGTCGCTTTCTTAGCCCACACACCCGCTAATACTTCACCAAGATCCGCTACTACGGCATCTGCTTCTTTCAAAAGTTGAAAACGAACGCTCGAATGCAACTCTGGGTTTTGCTCGAAAATAGCCATGATGTTTGTTGAAATCATGTCGGTAACAATGTCTTCGACACTTTCGTTTCCAGTATCACCATTACTATTGGTAAACACATCAAGGTTGAATGATAGGTGCTCGATTAAAGCCAAATAGCCATCGGTTTCTACAACCACAATAATTCTCCGTTTTAAGCTCTAGAGCAGATTAATACGTACTTGCCTAATACTATGTAAATGAAGCTATTTGTCATCACTTTATTGCCCAAAACCACATTTAAATGATCCTAGTTAGTATTTCAGCTTAAAATTAAATCGATATAGCTTTATGTGGTATACCTGCCTACTTACGACATAAGTAAATTCACGCTAAAGAAGTGTAAGACAAACTTTGAAGCAAAGTATTGCGCCAGTTAACAATAGCCCTTTCAACTTACTCTAAAAGCTCATTTGATTTAGTCGCTAGACAATAACAAGCTCAAACCTCTTTTCCAGTTTGTGGCGTTCAAAACCGTTTCGATTGTGAGACCAGTTCCAAACTATTTCATCACGTCAGGTTTTCAATTTATGTTTGTATTTCAAAGAGCTTGAATCAGTTCGAGTTCACAATTCGGCCAATTGATTCTACGTAAGATGAAGAAGAGCTAAGAACATTGACGAGTGCGTCTATAAATTGTTCAGATTTATCCTAAACTATTGCTATTAAACAAACAGTATTTCTAACCTTCAATCTTTTTAACTTTCAGTCTTTGAGGATTTCCTATGTGGCAGGCCATTTCTCAACAACTTTCAGATACTCTTCTATTTAACTTTCAGATTACTGAACGTACCAAGGTTTCTGGTGGCGACATTAACGATTGCTATATGATCAGCGATGGTAATGAGCGTTACTTTGTGAAAGTGAATCAGCGAGAATTTTTACCTAAGTTTGAAATTGAAGCTGAGAACTTACGCTTGTTAAGAGAAACCTCCACTGTTTACGTTCCTGAGTTGGTGCTTATTGGCAAAACCAAAGAGTGCTCGTTCATTATTCTGAATTACTTGCCGACCAAACCGCTCGAGACGGGCAACAATAGCTTCGATTTCGGCGTTCAGCTTGCGCGGCTTCATCAATGGGGCGAGCAAAAAGAGTTTGGTTGCGACCAAGACAACTATATCGGCAGCACACTTCAACCCAACCCTTGGCATAAGAAATGGGGTCGCTTTTTCTCTGAGCAACGCATTGGCTTCCAACTGCAACTGCTCAAAGAGAAAGGCATCGAGTTTGGTGATATCGATGACATCGTTGATGTGGTGAATATGCGTCTTGCTGGCCACAACCCTCGCCCTTCTTTGCTTCATGGGGATCTTTGGAATGGCAATGTTGCTAACTCTGCGTTTGGCCCAATTTGCTACGACCCTGCTTGTTACTGGGGGGACCATGAGTGTGATTTGGCGTTAACTGAATTGTTTGAAGGTTTCCCTAAAGAGTTTTATGAAGGTTACCAGAGCGTCAATCCACTCGACGTTGGCTATACTGATCGGAAAGACATTTACAACTTGTACCATCTTCTTAACCACTGCAATCAATTTGGCGGCGAATATTTAGCACACACTGAAGCATGCATTCAGAAGATACAGGCCGTTTAATACCAATTACAGCTGTTTATAACCGAATACGATTGGTATCAGTTACAGTGAGGAGAATTTGCCATGCATAAATACACAGAGAAACATGTCTCCTGCCCCCACTGTGGGCATGCCATCAGCATAACGCTTGATGCTTCTAATGGGAGCCAAGATTTTTATGACGATTGCCCAGCATGTTGCAATGCCATTCACCTCGACATGCAGGTAGATGAGGTAAGAGACAGGATTAATCTCTCGATTGATGCAGACGACGAACAAGTCTTCTAACACCTACTCTCTTGTCGAGTTGGCTCTACACCTCGATTTTGAGGCTAGCCTAGAAAAACGCAGAGACACACAAATAGAAAAAGAGCACTCGATTTGCTCTTTTTTAATGTCTGCGACTCTTACTTAGTCAGCGTTTTTTAGGCAAATGCTGTTGATAAACCGCTACTACTATTTTTGGTTTGCTAGTACGCGTTCAACAGTATCAACAATCGCTTGTGTTTGAGGATCAAACTCAATGTTTACTTGGTCGCCTACTTCACGGCCGCCAAACAGAGTACGATTCAGTGTTTCTGGGATCAGGTGAACAGAGAAACGGTTCTCTTCCACTTCACCAATCGTCAATGAACAACCATCAACGCCGATGTAACCCTTACTCAGCACATACTTCATTGATTCTTGAGGCAGCTCAAACCAAAGCGTACGGTTGTTTTCTGTTTTAATCACATCGACTAGGTTAGCCATCAGAGTAATGTGGCCAGACATGCTATGCCCGCCAATTTCGTCACCAAACTTTGCTGCACGCTCAACATTCACTTTGTCACCAACATTCAGTTGGCCTAAGTTCGTCAATCGCAATGTCGCTTGCATTAAATCAAAAGCAATCTGGTTACCTGAAATTTCCGTTACCGTTAAGCAACAACCGTTATGAGCTACTGAAGCACCAATGGCTAATCCTTCAACCATTTCATCGCTTAGCTCAATGGTATGAGTTTGAAACGACTCTTTTTTGTTGATAGCAACCAGTGTTGCCATGCCTTGAACGATACCTGTAAACATAAGATTCCTATTTAGTATTCTAGTAACAGTTTTTCATAGCAGTTATTGTGACATTTCTTTATGATTCGTCCAGTGGAAGCTTAAGATCATTGTCTCTGATTCCTTCAGAATGTCCTTTCCTACACTATTATTCTAATTTTCCCTCTTATTTGGAGTTGTTTGTGCATCGTTACAAAGAAGAATCCTCGAATCTAATCAAACTTGCGACCCCAGTATTGATCGCATCCGTTGCACAAACTGGAATGGGTTTTGTTGATACCGTAATGGCCGGTGGCGTAAGTGCTATCGATATGGCGGCGGTTTCGATTGCAGCAAGTATCTGGCTACCATCAATCCTATTTGGTGTTGGTCTATTGATGGCGTTGGTTCCTGTCGTTGCACAACTGAATGGTTCTGGTCGACAAGTAAAAATTCCATTCGAAATTCAACAAGGCGCGTTTTTAGCGCTCGTCATCTCCCTTCCAATCATTGGTGTGCTTTTTCAAACACAATTGATATTGGAGTGGATGGACATTGAACAACTCATGGCGGAAAAGACCATCGGCTATATGAATGCGGTGATGTTTGCTGTACCTGCGTTTTTGTTGTTCCAAACATTGCGAAGCTTTACCGATGGTATGTCTTTAACCAAGCCTGCGATGGTGATTGGTTTTATTGGCTTGCTATTAAACATCCCGCTGAACTGGATGTTCGTATACGGAAAACTTGGTGCTCCTGCTCTGGGTGGTGTTGGCTGTGGCGTTGCAACGGCTATCGTATATTGGGTGATGTTTGCACTACTGTTCGCTTACGTTTTAACATCAAAGCGTTTGGCGAAAATCAACATCTTCGGTACCTTCCATAAACCGCAACTTAAAGCTCAAATTCGTCTGTTTAGACTTGGTTTCCCTGTGGCGGCCGCTATCTTCTTCGAGGTAACTCTGTTTGCGGTGGTTTCTCTGTTAGTTGCACCATTGGGTTCATTGATTGTTGCCGCGCACCAAGTCGCGATCAACTTCTCTTCGCTGGTCTTCATGATTCCAATGAGTATCGGTGCAGCCGTGAGTATTCGTGTTGGGCATAAGTTGGGCGAAAACAACACCGAAGGCGCTAAGATCGCGACACACGTGGGTATCATTGTTGGTTTAGTGACAGCCTTAATGACAGCGGCGTTGACGGTTCTGTTTAGAGAGCAGGTTGCATTACTTTACACAGAGAACACTGCAGTAATTACCGTTGCAATGCAGTTGCTGTTGTTCGCGGCGGTTTACCAATGCACCGACGCCATCCAAGTTATCGCTGCAGGTGCTCTGCGTGGCTACAAAGACATGCGTTCAATCTTCAACATTACCTTCGTAGCTTACTGGTTGCTTGGTCTTCCTATCGGCTACATCTTAGGAATGAAAGATTGGATTGTTGAACCTATGGGCGCACACGGTTTCTGGATTGGTTTCATTATCGGTCTAACGTCAGCAGCGATTATGCTAGGTATGCGCTTACACTGGATGCACAAGCAGGATGATGACGTACAGTTAGAATTTAGTTCTCGTTAGATTCGCACTCGCTAAGTCGGTCTATCTGATTTCGAACACAAAAAGGAGCTCTGATTTTCAGGGCTCTTTTTCGTTTAATGGTCAGGTAGATCGCATCTGCCTTAGTATTCACTCTTCTCTCGAACAAAGCGCGCAAACTTGGGTTTTCCGTTTTGAGTAAAACCATTGTAGCGAAAGGTAATACGGCTTCCGATCTCTGGCGGTGCGAGTCTCATTTGGTCACTGAACCCGCTGCCTATATAAAATTCCACACCCTCTTCTGTGTGAACCAAAATTGACCCCATCATCCCTTTGTACTTCCCTGTCCCGCTCTTGTATCCAATAACTGTGGCTTCGGCATCGTGATGCCTTTTGAGCTTTAACAGGTCATTACTTCGGCCTGCTTGATAACGACTGGTGATCTTTCTAAGCATCAAACCTTCGCCATTACGCTCATCGACATTATCAAGTTGATGAAATAAAGCCTCTTCACTGTGAATTGGTACATGTTCTATGTAGCTGATATGAGATTCTCCAATCACGCTTACCCAATGCAAAATGTTGTAATAGCGCTTTTGGTAATCTCCTGCGGCGCCTGGCATATCAAACAGCATGAAATCGATTTGGCGCCATGCTGTGTCACTCGGCGTATGGTCTAGAACGGTAGATTGAACGAGATGGAACTTGCCCCTTCCTGCCCACAACTCTCCTTCGAGATGGACCTTAGGTAAGTTTTCCGTAAACCACTTGGGTGAGTAAATGCGATTACCATTGCGTGTATAAAGATGTTGTCCGTCCCAAAGAGCCCGAATCCCATCAAGCTTTTCACTCTTCCAGTATTCAGAAACATCAATGCCTTGCTGGTAGGAGTTTGCAAGCACCAAATAGTCCGGAGGTAAATAGGATGAATGAGATGAAAGCGAACACACCCATAGAGTGGCTAAAGCCAGTTTGGTTAATCTCATCATCTTCTCCGTATTAATAACTGTAGTGGTCAACAAATGCTTTTAATCGTAAGTGCTCTAACACGCAGTTAGACAATCTTTGCTAGAAGATGCGATCCACTCATCAACCTTATCTAACCCTTGCATCTATTCATTAAATTAATGACTTATGGCTCTCATATGATCCGCCGTTTTTAGTTCTCAAATTGAGAAATGCCTTTTCTCAATTTGAGATGGAAATTCACGATAAATATAAGCCATTGAAAAATAACAACATAAAAGTTGGCACATTCAGTGCAATTGTCCATACATACTGAAAAGGAGATATCGCTATGGAACTACGTAAGATTGATTTAAACACAACGACACTGACACTTTCTATTTTCGGTGATCTGGATGCAGCAGGCAGTCGTGATGCACAAACCGACATCGATGATGTGATTTCTAACGATGGTCACCCTGAAATCGAAGTTGATTTTAGTCAGGTTGAGTTTTTAGATTCATCTGGTGTTGGCGCGATTGTTTATATGTTCAAACGTCTGACTGAACGCGAGCGCAACATGCGACTTGAAAATGTGACGGGTCAACCTCTTGAAATTATGAACTTGCTGCGTATTGGCCACGCTATCCCAGTAAATTCAAAAAATCCTGCAAATTCATGAAGACCCACTAAGCTAGAAGTAACAAAAAATAATAAGAAAAATTAGAAACATAGGACGTTGGCATGAAAATACTGAAAAACTACATAGCCCTTTCTCTGTCCGCTCTCGTTCTGGGTGGCTGTACTAGCTATCCTGAACAAGGCACAGGGGGTTTGGCTGAAAGTTACGATTCTATTAACTATCAAAACTCAGACTTCTCTCCTGTCATGCCAGACGAGCCTCTTGGTCCGGAACATGGATTACGCTTTGATTGGCAGCTCGCTAAATTGCACCTTGATGCTTTGATTCAAGAAGGTGCTCGTTGGTGTTTCCCCGCTGCTGTTGTTCAAGCAATCGAAAAGCAAAATCGTATTGCTCGCGAACTTCAAGGTGGTCTACTACTGGATGCAGCCAACGACTTAGTAATCCAAAGAAAACGCCTAAATGAACTTGAGGTCCAACTGGATTACGTAACTTCACAAGCCCGCTGTGAGCCACCACAAAATGAAAATCAATTTAGAATGCAACTGTCGGTTATTGAACAGTTGTATGACCTACTTAATGTTGACAACCAATTTGCGGAAAACTCGACTGAAGTAAATCCTAAGTATATGGGAAGACTGGCCGAGGCGACCACTTTACTTAAAGAACACAAATCCCTAGACCTTGTTGTTACCGGCCATGCTGATGCAACGGGTGCCGAAGAATACAACGACAAGTTAGCACTTGGACGAGCGAAACAAGTCGAACGCTACCTGACTATTTTTGGACTAGGCGCTCAACGAATCAAAGCCGTATCTGTTGGCGAAACCGTCCCTCTTTTTGAAGGCGAATCTGACGGCACACGTTTAACTAACCGCCGAGTAAGTATCGAAGTTATCTCGCCTAAGAATGCCGAGAAAATGGGAGGTGGAATATGAAATCCTTAATCGCTTTTATCATCACCCTGTCGTTGAGCTTTGCGAATGTTGTCAATGCTAACGACGAGTTTTCAGACGCGGTTCAAGTCGGTGACCTTATCCAAGTTAATGTACCCGGTGAAAGCACCTTAAACACTGGTTTCCAGGTGGATAAGCGTGGACGTATTACCCTTCCTGAAGTAGGCGCTGTGTTTGTTGCAGGTTACGACAGCGAACAGCTTAACAAAGTCGTTCTAGAGTCGCTGGCAACCGCTTATAAAGATCTTTCGAACGCTTCAGTGTATGTAAAAGAGCAGCAAATCATTATCTATGTGCAAGGTTATGTAGAACAGCCTGGCGAATACACTCTCGCATTAGGTTCTAGCATCCAAATGGCACTTTACGCTGCGGGTGGTTTACGCCCGGGCGCGCAACTGGACAAGCTTATTCTTAAGCGAGGCGCGGATAAGAAAGAGTTTAACTACAAACGATTCCTTGATTCAGGAGACGAGTCAACATTACCTACTCTTCAATCACTGGATTCACTATTCGTTCCAGCTTCTCCATTAGTCGGTAACATCGAGCAAGAGTTCGATGCAGCAAAGCTTGCTAACTCAGGTGACAGTGCTGATTCTCGTAACTCCATCAAAGTGTTTGGTGAGGTGAACGCGCCGGGTTCGTTCACTTACAAAGAGAACACCGACCTTGTCGACGTACTTATGCGTTCGGGCGGCGTAACTCGTTATGCCAGTGTTGAGCAAATCCGAGTGATTTCGAACAACACCCCAACGCTATTCAACCTAAAACGTTACTTAGATTCTGGTGACGAAAGTCTGCTTCCAATTTTACGCCCGGGTGCGACCATTTTCGTTCCCAAGCAAGAAGAAGAGATCAAATCCGGCGCCAACATGGTTTACGTAATGGGCGAAGTCGCAGCCCCTGGTGCTTTTGAAGGCAAAAGAGACGCGACCTTTATGGATATCTTGGCGAATGCGGGCGGCCCAACTCGATTTGCAGAGTCACGACAAATCCGTGTTATCAAAGCAGATGGCAGAGTGCTTAAATTCGATTTAGCGGCTTACACTGAAGGCTTACCTAACTCTAACCCTCCTAGCATCAAAGCTGGTGACGCGATTTTCGTTCCCGAGAAAACCGACATGAACGAGAAGTCTTGGTTGAAAATTACGCCAGACCGAGCGGTTAACGTGATTGGTGAGGTGAATCGACCTGGTCGTATTGAATGGTCAGATGAAATGAACTTCATGGGGCTATTGGCACACGTCGGCGGCCCTACGCTACGCGCAGACACATCAAAAATTGAAGTCGTGACTGGTAGAAAGTTGGTTGTGTTTAACCTTGATGATTTTATTCGAAATGGTGCGCCACGTGATCAAATGCCACAAATTCGAGCGGGTTCTATCGTGCGCGTTCACGACTTGCCACAAGATCCTTCAGACAATAAATCACAATGGGTTCGTCAAAGCTCTGATGCTTCGATCTACATCTTTGGACAAGTGAATGCGCCTGGTCGTTACCGCTTCACCAAAGACATGCACTTCCTTGATATCTTGTCAGCGGCTGATGGCCCAACAAAGGATGCCGACATCCACAATGTTCGAGTAACGCATCGTGACAAAACCTATTCGCAAGTAAGCAAACTTAACTTATCACTGTACTTCGAAACCGGTGACGAATCGTTACTGCCAAACGTAACCACTGGCGACACGATTTACATCCCAGAGAAAGGCAAAAACTGGTTAGATACACCGAAAGAAGAAACCGTTCGTGTGCTTGGTGCGATTAACAACCCAGGGCGTTATGTATTCAACGACAACATGACCATTCTAGATATTCTGGCAGAAGCTGCAGGCCCTACCGACAATGCTTACGTAGAGAAAATTACCATCGTCAATATGTCTTGTTGCCAAGGTCAGGCTCGTACTTTTGACCTTGTTGAATTCAGCAAAACGGCGAACATTTACAACCTGCCGGTGCTGCGCGCCGGTGACACGATTTACATTCCAGACCGTCGCGAAAGTTTTATTGAGAAAGCACGAGTCGGACTTGATGACATACTGCGTATCACCACGACCATCGTATTAATAGGAGCTTTATAATGACTATTTCAGCGACCCATGCCGAAGTCGAGCAACTGTATTTAGCTTCTGAACTTAACGGCCAAAAATCAATATGCGTCACCGCCTGCCATTCAGGTGACGGCGTAACATCTATTGCAACCGCATTAGCCGAGCGTTTTCTTCTTGCGGGTTATTCTACGCTTTATGTTGATCTCAACTTATTCAACCCTGCTTTCAAAGATTTGAATATGCTAGAAGATAATCAGCAAGGTCAATTGATTGAACATGTTGAATCTCAGCGTACATTTATCGGTGTCCCTGCTCCACAAGTTGCTTCAACGCAATTGGCTTATAAAGATCCGACAACGTTACAAAACGTGGTCAACAAATGGTTAGAGAAATACGACAGAGTCATCATTGATACCTCACCGCTTCTCAACATAAACAAAGGCAACATTCCGGCTCAGTCTGTGGCGAGTGCTTGTGACAGCACATTGATGGTTGTCGCCTATGGTGAAACGTCGAGTCACCACCTAGAACAAGCGAAAAAGCTGCTTGATGCACAAAGTATCAACCTAATGGGCTGCGTGATGAACATGAAACAAAAGCCTAGCTTTGCACAAGAGTTGGTCAGACAAATCAATCGAATGAAATTTATCCCCGCTAAGCTTCGCGATAGCTTGGCAAACAAGCTGTATCAAAATGAGTTTTTGAACCTTCCGATGTAACTTTCTTTTGCTACTTTCTGGCTGTCATTAAACCATGACAGCTACCTATCCTATTAGACTTCAAGCTCCAAAAGCTCTGAATAACTCAAAACCAAATTGGGTATTTTTGGCGAAGTTATTATTAAAAATAAGATTTTAAAAACCATTCAACGCATTTCACACACATCAATCATGGTCTTACCCCCTTTAAATCCCTTCAAAAATCAACAGCCCCACGCCTAACTTTAGCGGTAATGTGACACAGACGGTTAAAGTGCCATGTAAATCGAATCAAAGATGGAATTCGTACGATTATTCCCTAAGATTATAAATAGAGGTGGTTTTTGACGAATTTGTAATAGTTTGACAAAGTTATCCGATGGCTGTTGAAACACAGTGGATGAATTGGCAAATCACACTTCACTGACTTTGCACGTTTATCTATTCAAACTTCACCCATCCCTCCTTCTGCTCAAATGGTTCAAATACACGGAAAGGATCACCATCGAGCAATTTAGATAATCAATTTACCTTGGTTACCTTAGTTGTATTATTAAAGAGAAAGGAAACTCAATATGAAATACAAGTTAAGCTCCGTATTTTTGTTAGTAGCAGCAGCCAGCGGTAATGCTAACGCTGGAGAATGTGGCAGCGTAACAATCGCAGATATGAACTGGAACTCTGCAACACTGATCGCCAATATCGACCAATTCATCCTTGAACATGGTTATGGGTGTGATGCTGAACTTATCCCTGGCGACACTATGCCAACAGGCACGTCTATGATCGAAAAAGGCCAGCCTGATGTTGCACCTGAACTTTGGAGCAACAGCTTAAAAGACGCATTAGATAAAGGTGTTGAAGAAAAACGTCTTCGCTACGCAGGTAAAGCACTTGTGAACGGCGGCGAAGAAGGCTTTTGGGTTCCAGCTTACCTAGTAAAACAGTACCCTGAAATGGCAACCATCGAAGGCGTACGCAAAAACGCAAGCTTATTTAAACACCCTGAAGACCCAGATACATCTGCATTCTACAGCTGCCCTGCAGGCTGGAACTGTCAGATCAGCGCCGGAAACCTGTTTAATGCTCTTGAGCTAGAAAACAGCGGTTTCACGATTGTTGATCCAGGCTCGAGTGCCGGCTTATCTGGCTCTATCGCAAAAGCTTATGAACGTGAAGAAGCTTGGTTTGGTTACTACTGGGCACCGACGGCTGTGCTAGGTAAATACGACATGGTTAAAGTCGACTTTGGCAGTGGCGTTAATGAGGAAGAGTTCCTTAACTGTACCACTAAAGAAGATTGTGAATCGCCAAAAGCGACCATGTACCCGCCTTCACCTGTTCACACGATTACCACTGAAAGTTTTGCGTCACGTGCTCCTGAAGCATACGACTACTTTACTAAACGTGGTTTCACGAACGACAAAATGAACTCGCTACTTGCATGGATGGAAGACAACCAAGCTGATGGCGAAGAAGCGAGTCTGCATTTCTTAAGTGAATTCCCAGAAGTATGGCACCCATGGGTTTCTGAAGAAGTGGCTAAGAAAGTTGAAGCAGAGCTGTAAGAGCTTGATTTAATAACAAGTAATTACGCTTCAACAATAAAACAGAAATAACGTCGCTATACTTGATGTTATTCATGATTCGGAGCCCTTTTCATTAGCGATTTTCTTATCGCATGGACAAGTGGCTCCGAACTATAAGGATATAAAATGGCTGACAGCAATTGGTTATCAAGCTTTCCAGAGATGGAACGCGGTGATTTACGAACCATAAAAAAGACGCTAGATGGCGCATACCGTGAATTTTCCCGTGAATACGGCGAAATGATTGAATCTCTCTTTGACCCTCTTCTTTCATTCCTCGTTTGGTTTGAAAAACTCCTTATCTCAACACCTTGGATTATAGTCCTGGCTGTGTGTACCAGCCTTGTCTACGCAGCAAGCCGTTCTTGGAAACTGGCTCTAGGCTGTGTTGCTTCTCTACTTCTCATTGGTTACTTTGGAATGTGGGAAGACACCATGCGGACGCTCAGTATCATCACTGTATGTACCTTGGTTTCAATATTCTTGGGCATTCCGATTGGTATTGCGATGGCTCGTTCAAATCGAGCTCAGTCAATTGTTACGCCGATGCTTGATATCATGCAAACCATGCCTGCGTTCGTTTATTTGATTCCAGTGGTAATGCTACTGGGCATCGGTAAGATTCCAGGGCTAATCGCCGTGGTTATCTACGCGATCCCACCTGTAATTCGTCTAACTAACCTAGGCATACGCTTAGTTGATAAAGAAGTCCTTGAAGCCGCTACCGCTTTCGGTGCGAGCAAAAAGCAACGCTTATGGGGTGTTCAACTTCCTCTAGCAATGCCAACGATCATGGCGGGTATTAACCAAACCATCATGATGGCACTGTCTATGGTTGTTATCGCATCCATGATTGGTGTGAAAGGCCTAGGACAACCGGTTCTCAAATCGATTACTAACCAGTACTTCACATTAGGCTTGATGAATGGTTTCGCCATCGTTGCCCTCGCAATCCTTTTTGACCGCGCTTCACAAGCGTACGCAAGAAGAACTAATGCGCATTTAGGAGGATTCAAGCATGACTAAACCATTGATTGAAATTAGTGGTCTGTACAAGGTGTTTGGACCGAAACCAATGTCTGTTATGAACCGAGTTCAAAACGGCGAACACAAAGATCAGATTCTTGCGGATACGGGTCATACCGTTGGTTTGAAAGAGATCAACCTTGAGATTAACCGTGGTGAAATCTTCGTTATCATGGGGCTTTCTGGCTCGGGTAAATCGACGCTGATCCGCCACTTCAACCGTTTGATTGACCCGACTCAAGGTAAAATCATGGTTGAAGGCATTGATGTGATGAGCCTCAACACTAAACAGCTAGAAGAGTTCCGTCGTCATAAAATGTCGATGGTATTCCAACGCTTTGGCTTAATGCCTCATCGCACTGTGGTTGAAAACGTTGCGTACGGGTTGGAAGTACAAGGCATCAAAAAAGAAGACCGTTTAGCGAAAGCCAACGAATGGTTAGAAACGGTGGGCTTAAAAGGTTACGGCAAGCAATACCCAGCGCAACTTTCAGGTGGTCAGCAACAACGTGTTGGGCTTTCGCGCGCTCTGTGTACTAACGCTGAAATCTTGTTAATGGATGAAGCCTTTTCGGCACTCGACCCTTTGATTCGAAGTGAAATGCAAGACCAGCTTATTGAACTTCAAGAGAAGCTTCATAAGACGATTGTTTTCATCACACATGATCTGGACGAAGCACTCCGCCTAGGCGATAGAATCGCAATTTTGAAAGACGGCGAGTTAGTACAACAAGGCACACCACATGAGATTCTGCTAAATCCAGCCGATGATTACGTGGAAGCGTTCGTGAAAGACGTAAACCGTGCTCGTGCACTGACCGTTGAAACCGTTATGCAGCCTCCTCTGTATCGAATCACATCAGAAACAATTGAAGGTGCTTTGGCACAAATGAAGATGCTTAAAAACGATTACGCTTATCACGTAACAGATGACGGCTATCAAGGCCTAGTCACACAAGAAAGTCTACAAGACGCAGTTGAAGATTCATCGGTACATGATTTTAGTGATGAGATATACGAAGAAGTCCCTGCCATCTTACCAGATGCGGTGATTGAAGAAGTGCTACCAGATACTATGTCTTGTGACTACTCTCTTCCAGTTGTTGATGAAGACGGTAATCTAAAAGGTGAACTAGAGAGAAGCGCTGTTGCTGATATCTTCTCAGAAAGTCGCGAGGAAGAAGTAGAAGCCGACCCAAAGCCAAAGATTGATAAAGCTTCGTAGTCCTACTTTTCGTGATTTAAAGCTCGGCTGTTTAAATTATCGCTATTTGCGTTATCGCTATTTAGATTAGCCCAAACTGCTTACCCCGCTCTAAGACCACTGTTGTTAATTCACTGCAGTGGTCTTTTTTATTTGTATCGGGCTCGTTTTCTTCTGAGATCTACCCGCACCTTAGGCTTTATAGGCACCTAAGTTTATATTTCATAAGAGAAAACAAAATAAAATCAGTCCGTTAGGTTTGTCACAAACCCAATAGCAAGATGAGTGAGATGCCAATTAAATGCTCTATTTGTACGGCAACCAGTTGAAATTATTCTAGAAAATGACTAAAACTTAATAGTATTAACAGATATTAAGCTCAATAAAAGGACTTAGTTTGATGAATTCTACTTTAGCGTCAGACGTAGCTACAAATCTAAACTCACAACAAGTGAGCGAGCTTGTCGATGGAAGCGTTCTGGAGCAAATGATTCGCGATACAAGTGCGGACATTATCCCTATCTTGATCGACCATTATGTCGAAGAATCACAAACACGCTTGGTCGCTATAAAAGAGGCAGTCACGCAGAAAGACGCTCAAACACTTGAGTTCGAGGTCCACACTCTCGGCAGCACAGCGCTTTCGTTAGGTAATCGCCCTTTGGGTGAATTAGCTCGAGCTTTAGAAAAGCTATGTTTAGAACAGAGTCATGATGCGGCATTTCGACAAGTTGATGAATTACTAGAGCTCGCAGAGCGTTCAATAAAAGCCTTGCTTGAAAGGAAAGAGGCAGGCTTCAGCTAGCTTTGCATGTTCATTATCGGTATCAGATTAAAAACTCAAAACAGTCGTTATTAATATAGTCGCCATAAGATGGGCTCCATCATGAACAGCAATGCGAGAAGTTATACAGGCCGCTTCTTAAAAGATTGCATGTGGTAGATAACAAATACACAAGACTCGTATTGATGGTTGCATATCACTATGTTATTGATTGGTTAGGATAAAGTTTCAAAAGGAATACACAATGCGCCCTAAGGTATTGTTAGTTGAAGACTCCACCTCACTCGCCGTACTCTACAAGCAGTACGTAAAAGACGAGCCCTATGATATTTTCCACGTCGAAACCGGCGCGGAAGCTAAGACCTTCATTGAAAGGCACTCTCCACAGCTTGTGATTCTCGACCTTAAGCTTCCTGACATGCCAGGCGAAGAAGTCTTAGATTGGATTACTGCTAACGAAATACCGACCGCTGTCATCATCGCGACAGCGCATGGTTCAGTAAACATCGCGGTAGACCTTATCCAACGCGGTGCAGAAGACTTCTTAGAGAAACCCATTCAAGCCGATCGACTCAAGACCTCTGTTAGCTTGCATCTAAAAAGAGCGAAACTCGAAAACCTCGTCGATAACATGCAAAGCAAATTCGATCGTGATCGTTTTCATAATTTCATTGGCTCTTGCCTACCCATGCAGGCGGTTTACAAGATCATTGATTCGGTAGCACCAACCACTGCCAGCGTGTTTATTAACGGCGAAAGTGGTACAGGTAAAGAAGTGTGTGCGGAAGCGATTCACCAAGAGAGTCAGCGTAATGGTAAACCCTTCGTGGCCATTAACTGCGGCGCTATCCCTCGAGACCTAATGGAGAGTGAAATCTTCGGTCACGTTAAAGGTGCGTTTACCGGTGCGACAACCGACCGGAAAGGTGCAGCAATGCAAGCGCATGGCGGTACCCTATTTCTCGATGAGCTTTGTGAAATGGAACTGGAGATGCAGAAGAAGCTCCTCAGATTTTTGCAAACTGGTACGTTTACTCCACTCGGTGGCAACCGCGAGATTAAAGTGGATGTCAGAATTATCTGTGCGACCAACCGCGATCCACTGGTTGAAGTAGAAGAAGGACGTTTTAGAGAAGACCTTTACTATCGTGTTCACGTTGTGCCTATCGAAATGCCACCGCTTCGCGAGCGAGGGAGTGACATTGTCACTCTTTGCAATCATTTCTTGAAGCTGTACGCGAAGCAAGATAAGAAGAAGTTTAAATCAATAGACAAAGAAACGCAGAATCTACTTAAACGTTATGCGTGGCCAGGCAATGTGCGTCAGTTGCAAAACATCATCCGTAACATAGTGGTGTTGAACAATGAAACGAGCGTGACTAAAGACATGTTACCGCCTCCGATTAATAAAGTAGATGCCGCTCCATCATCTAAATCAGTGACACCAATTCGAGTAACTGCGCCTCAACCTGCAGTTGTTGAAGCACCAGAAGCTAAGTTGCCACCGATTACTCCGGAAGAGTTGGAACAATCGTCAGTTGCTCAAGCTCACAATGAGCCGATGACGCCTGCATTTACCACAAGCGAAGGTGCTATTCGTCCAATGTGGCAAATAGAACGTGAAGCCATTCAACATGCCATCAATCATTGCGATGGGAATGTGTTAAACGCTGCTGTGCTGCTAGAACTTAGCCCTTCTACTGTTTATCGTAAGAAACAGGCTTGGGAATCGGAAGATGAGTACAATCAAGCCTAACCAAGGTGTACTCGACATAAACCTTCATGAGATTTGGCTGTTGATCGACAGCCAAACTTTTGGAGGCATAGAAACGCATGTTTTAGAATTAGCACAAGGCCTGATATCGGAAAGCGCTCAGTATTCAGAGGCTGTTCGTATCGTTCTTTTGACTAAGTTTAATCCTGAAGCGATCATCGTTGAAAAGTTGAATGCGCTGAACATCCCTTTTAGTTACCTCTCCGATTTAGCCTCATGTTCTGTAGATTCAAATGGCAATAGCGCGACACAGCTGAAACGTGCAGTTCAACATTATCAACCAAGGCTTATCCATGCTCATGGTTACAAAGCCAGTTTGGTCAGCAAGTTAATCAAGCTTCCGCCTCGTTTCAACAACACAAAGCAAATCACCACTTATCACGCAGGTGAAACCCCAACAGGCAAAGTATGGCTTTATGATTGGCTCGACCGTTACAGCAGTTTTCTTTCTGATCAGTCGCTCGTGGTCAGTGAAAAGATTAAAGCGAAAGTGCCGAGTCAAACCCATCAATTGAATAACTTTGTTAAAATGCCAACCGGGTTAACAAGCTCCCCTTCATCAAGCCCATTCCATGTTGGTTTTGTGGGGCGATTGAGCCATGAAAAAGCGCCTGATCGATTTGTTGCATTAGCCAAACAGTTTCCTGATGTTCGGTTTGAGCTTTTTGGTGACGGGCCAGAAATGGACATCTTAGTTAAATCGCAGCCTGATAATGTGACCTTTCATGGGCATCAGACCAATATGGACGACGTCTGGAGCCAAATCGATCTGTTAATCATCCCTTCTCGCTTTGAAGGCTTACCTATGGCGGCATTAGAAGCCATGATTCGTGGCATTCCCGTTCTCGCCACCTCAGTTGGTAACTTGCCTCAACTCATCGAGCATCAAGTTAACGGCTACCTTGCAAATTCAGAAGCTGAGCTAGAACAGTTTTTATCTTTGTGGATGTCATTGACGAGCGAACAACGTGACTCTCTCAAGAGTCACGCGATAGAAACCGTGAAAAACCAATACTCACCACAAGCCGTTGTCCCACAGTTGTTGGAAATCTATCAACTCGACCGTTAATACTCGTCTTTGTAGTTAACTGTTCATTTTGGCTTGATGATTTAAGTACTTTAGACAGTTTTATACTGATTCTCAAAATGACAAAACTCACCTCAAGGCTACGCCCTCACTTAATAATCCAACATTAAATCAGTAAGTTAAACAAAATGCATAACTGGCACTCACTTTGCAATCTTTAACATCAGGCGTAACTACGTCTTAAAAAGATTACGAGCCGAGTCCTAAAGAGTTTATTTGCCAATAGAGGTCACAATGGTCAACCCTGAAGCCAATAGATTGCCAGTCATCATCACGATCAGCACCTTGTGTGTTGGGCTTGGTGTTGTTTGGTACTTTGTGCCTCACCCTGCTGTCATTGTGGCGCTCGCTCTTGTGCCATTAGCCGGCTTATTCGTGTTAAACAAGACATTCTGGTTAGTTCTATTGTTCGTTGTCTTTTCATTTTTCCGAATTCACGAAGCTATACCTCAGCTCTATTCGCTAAAAATACCGCTGATGCTTTCATTAGGCGCTCTGTCGGCTCTTCTATGGCATGCATTAATCAGTAAAGAACTTAAAATCTTCTGGCACCCTTGTTTAAATTGGCTCGCCATATTTTGGGTATTGGTTCTCATTGGTATTGTCTTCGCGTCTAACAGGCCAATAGCACTGGCAGAATTCAAGGGCGTTTATTGGAAAATTATCGTGATGACGCTTGCGATTACTTGGCTAGTAAATACCACGGAAAATCTCGCAAAAACCGCGATGACGATTATCTACGCTGGCGCTTTAGTCAGCTCTATTGCCGTGTACAACTCAGTAAATGGTATTGGGCTTGTCGAGGGCTCACGCGTGACTATTGGCCGCGATTTTGGCTCTATGTTAGGTGACCCGAACGACCTAGCACTGGTACTGATGTTCCCACTCGCCTTTACAATAAGCCAAGCCACCACGACTGGCATCTCACGATCCAAACGTTTAATCAGTGCCTTAGTTTGTCTGTTACTGCTCGCCGCCATTATTGCCACTCAAAGCCGTGGCGGATTACTGGGTTGTATTGCGGTGATTGGTATTTTTGCGTGGAAGCTAGTGCGCTCTAAAGTTCTCTTAATCTCAGTGGGAACTGTCGCGGCCGTGGTGCTCTATTTAGTTGCTGGTATCTCAGACAGATCTTCTGGTGGTGCCGCTGAACAAGGTATCGATGAATCTGCAATGGGTCGAATCTATGCTTGGGAAGCAGCAATAAAGATGGCAGTTGAGAATCCACTGACCGGCGTAGGGTTGAACAACTTCTTCTCGAACTACTTCTTTTACAGTTCCCATTGGGACGGACTGAATCACGCCGTTCACAGTACCTGGTTTGGTGTGTTGGCAGAAACAGGCTTTATTGGTCTGATCATTTTTGTCTGCCTTATCGTTTCTTTGATCAAAACCTCTCGCTCTACGCTAACGAGGTTAAAAAACTCGGCCACAGAAATCGCCCCCGAACTCAATGCGGTCGCCTATGCGATCTATGCAGGTCTGATTGGAACAATCGTGTCGGGTACATTTTTGACTCAAGGCTTCAACTGGCCGATTTATATCCTCGCAGCACTCACAGTTTGCGTCTCAAATGTATCTCAAACTGCCTGTCAAAATGAGAAAACCTAAAAGACACATTTTAACCTATTGAAAATATTATATTTATTAGATGGCACAATATATGAAAGTACTTCTATATAACAAAAAAGAGGATTTTCATTATGACGTCAGTATCTATACATCAATTCAAACATTGGCTTAAGTTTCATCCTAATTCTCGAATTAGAAATGTGTTTTTCATTTTAAAAAACATCAGAAGCGCAGAGCTACCTACCCCTAAACTATTTAATCGCTGTCTATATCAAGCGCACAAGCTAGTGGTGAATCTGGTTTCTGGCTTTACGCGATTCTTCTACTGGACTCCGGCTTTCAAAGGTCGTGTGGCTCAATGTGGCAAACGCCTGTATTTGTATGGTGGACTGCCTTTCGTCAGCGGTCCGGTGCAAATTACGATTGGCGACAACTGCCGTATCTCTGGCCACACGACATTCTCTGGTTGTACTCAACAACTTGAAGGCTTGGAACACCCACTATTGTCGATTGGCAATAACGTCGACATTGGTTGGCAGTCGACTATCGCTGTTGGAGGTAAAGTGGTTATCTCTGACAACGTACGAATCGCAGGCGGCGCTTTTCTATTTGGATACTCTGGACACCCGCTTGATGCAAAACGCCGAGCGCTAGGTGAAGGTGACGACCCTCAGCAAATCGGTGACATCATTCTTGAACCCGATGTTTGGTTAGGCACGAATGTGACGGTTAAAGGTGGCGTAACCATCGGCGAAGGTGCCGTAATAGCCGCAGGCAGCGTAGTAACAAAGAACATCCCGGCTTTTGCAATCGCAGGCGGTAACCCAGCTCGAGTTGTCGGTCACATTAAACCCGTTGAAGTGACAGAATCCGATATGTTCGATTCGTTAGAGACTCATGGAGGTGACCATGCGTGATTTAATCGTATTTGGTGAAGACTTTGGTGGCCTACCTTCATCGACTCAACATTTAGTTCGTCACCTTGCTAAGCAACACAAAGTCTTATGGGTCAACTCTATTGGCTTAAGACAACCGAAGCTGTCCGCTAAAGATGCCAGCCGAGCGTTCAACAAGTTGTTTGGTAAAACCAAAGCCGTTACTCAAAACATGCTCGACTCTGAGGGACACGACAACATTACTATCGTTAACTTAAAGACAATCCCTGCGCCTGCTTCTAAATTTTCTAGAAAGTTGGCTCAGCAAATGATGTTGCACCAACTAAAACCGATTATTGCGGAGCTTAATCTGAACGCGCCTATCCTATGGACTTCTCTTCCGACCGCTGTTGATTTGTGCGGACACTTAGGCGAGTCATCTGTGGTCTATTACTGCGGTGATGATTTTAGCGCGCTGGCTGGTGTTGATCATGACACCGTTGCACAGCACGAATCAGAGCTAATCGAAAAATCAACGCTTATATTCGCGGCTAGCAAAAAATTGATGGATAAATTTCCAAAGCATAAAGCGCACTTGCTACCACATGGTGTCGACGTAGACCTATTTTCAACACCCGCACCAAGAGCAAAAGATTTACCAAGCAACCGCCGCCCTATTGCTGGTTTTTATGGCAGCCTTTCTAAGTGGCTTGATTATGAAATGATTGATCATGTTGCGAATGCGATGCCGGAATGGGACTTTGTTTTCATAGGTCCAAACGAGCTTGATACGCTCATTCTGCCTAAGTTGAGTAACGTACATTACCTTGGCCCTCGTCCACACCACACGCTACCAAGCTATTCTCAACACTGGGATGTGAGCTTGTTGCCGTTTGTTGATAACGAGCAGATCCGAGCGTGTAGCCCACTCAAACTAATGGAATACCTTGCGGCGGGCACACCCATTATCACAACACCGTTCCCTGCTTTGGTTCCATACCAAGAGCACGTGACCACGGTTGGCAGTGCCAACCAAATGATTTGGGCGCTTGATCATGCACGCCAACTAAGCAATTCACCTATCTCTGTCGTCGAACAAGAGAGCTGGGAGAACCGTGGTAACTTTGTACATTGGATGTTGGAGCTATTATGAATAATCTGAAATTGCGGTTATTAGTCATCATCAATGCGATGTGGCGCCAACGCTACGTTATCGTTCTGCCAATGCTTATTTTGCCCTTTGTAGGCTTTGGTGTGAGCAAGTTGGCTCCAACTAAATATGACGCGCATACCAGTATGTTGATTCAAGAAACGGCCAAGATGAATCCATTCTTGGAAGACATTGCCGTTTCGACGATGCTCAAAGATCGGCTTAACGCATTAAGAACACTGCTTCACAGTCGACATGTGCTTTACTCGGTCGCTGATGAACTGCAATTAACCACGCCAGATATGCCTGAAATTGAGAAACAAGAGATCATTACTGACCTGTCTCAACGTCTAACGGTGACTCAGCTTGGAAAAGATTTTCTAAAGATAAGTCTAACGTCGAACACACCAAATGGAATGGAAGCGACGCTGCGCTCGGTAAGTGAACATTTCATTGAACAGTTACTCGCACCGGAACGTTCATCGATTGAAGATTCAAGTAACTTCTTGAAAATCCATATCGACAAACGTAGCGCAGAGCTTGCAGAAGCAGAAGAAGCGCTAGCTGCATACATGAATGAGAATGTTCATTCGACGCCTGAGGTACAGAGCCAAAGTTTGAATCGCTTAGCTTCACTAAAACAAACACTGGCAGAAAAAGAGGCCGAGTTATCGGGTGTCGAAAAAAGTTTAGGGTCAATCGACCAACAACTTTCAAGAACCAACCCTGTGATCGGTAAATTAGAAGACCAGATCATCGACATTCGTAGCGACCTTACCTTGTTACAAGCTAAATACACGGACAAGCACAGTGCTGTGCAAGCTAAAGTGCGTGAGCTAGACAGACTAGAGAATGAACGTAAGAGTTTGCTCGAGGTAACCCAGCCAACGATGAACAGCGACCAGCTTTGGGACATCGCAAGTAGTACGACACTGAACAAACTTTCTGATACCCAACCTCTTCTGGTCACTCAATTACACAGCCTACAGCTGGTTCGTGCTCGCTTTGAGTCTTTAACTGAAGAGACCAAAAGCCTTCGAACTATGATTTTCGAATTAGAACACAAGGCCAATAACTTCGGCGAAAATGCAAAAGAGATGTACCGCCTTAAACGTCAAGTTGAAATCAAACGTCAACTATATGATGAACTGACAGAGCGTTATGAAATGGCTCAACTAACGGGTTCGCTTGGTGTATTCGAGCAAAACAAACGTGTGAAGATTATCGATTTGCCTTTCACACCGAGTGTCAAATCTAACATGCCGACTTTTGTTTTTATTCTGGCTGGATTCGTTGCAGGTATCGGTTTGGGTATTGGTTTAGCGGTATTGTTTGAACTGTTTGATTCTTCAATCAAACGCAAAGACGAAATCGAAGATATCTTGGGTGTCCCTGTGATAACGGTGATCCCTAAAATGAGCTAGTCAGCCTCAAAGCCATTTTTGACTTGCTAGATTCACAGCTTTCTAATTTCCAAGCTTCGTGCATCCTAGAGCAAAACGCCAACACTCGGTTGGCGTTTTGTTTGTTTAAAGCCCCAAGTTCTAATGCTACTCTCGATTTACCCAAGCCCTATGATTCAACCTGCCATTCAATCGTATTTTGTTTTGATTCCCATTTTGAGAAATGAAAACCGCACTGGAATTGAATAACATAAGTAACTGAAAAATAAAGATTATTTAGTTGGCACAACTTCTGCAATCTCCTTGTGTAGTTAAACGTTTTAAAGAATTTACTTCAATAGAAACGTCAGAAAGGCGAAACAACAATTATAAAGGCAGGGTCCAAACTATGAATACGCATTTAACGAAGCATGGCAAAAAGATCATACACGTTGTTCAGCACCTTGCACCGGGTGGATTAGAAACCCTAACTCTGGATTTGCTCCGCCTTGCTAAACCAACAGACCAAGTGTTGATTGTCAGTTTAGAGGGTACTAAACAAGAGTCTATAAACAACTGGCCGAAGCTAGAGCCATACAAAAAGCAAATCGTCTTTTTGGATAAAGCACCAGGCGTACAATTCAATATCATTATTAAGCTAATTAAAGCCTTCAACGCGATTCGCCCTGATGTGGTTCATACCCATCATATTGGCCCACTGTTATACGCTGGTTATGCCGCTCGCGTAACCGGGGTTCCAACTCGAATCCATACCGAACATGACGCTTGGCATCTGAACAACAACAAACATCGTCGATTACAAGCGCTTGCTTTAAAAGCTGCTCAACCAACGTTAGTTGCCGACGCGACACGTGTTTATAACCAACTACGCACTGCTTTTTCTTATGAGAACATCATTACCATCAAAAATGGCGTTGATTGTGAGAAGTTTAAGCCGATGTCGAAAGAACACGCGAGAGCAAAACTAAACCTGCCGACAGACAAACACATCATCGGTTGTGCAGGTCGACTAGAACATGTCAAAGGCCAAGACCAACTTATTAAAGCACTGACTCTTTTACCTGCAAACATGGTTGTCGCATTGGCTGGCGGCGGTACTAAACGCAATCAACTAGAGCAACTGACTAGCCGCTTGAATCTGAGTGACCGAGTCATCTTTCTTGGCTTAGTTGAAGACATGACCACGTTTTACGGAGCGTTGGATACGTTCTGCCTACCTTCACGCCACGAAGGGCTGCCGCTTTCTACACTTGAAGCTCAAGCATGCAATATTCCAACCGTCGCAATGGACGTTGGTGCCGTCGATGAAACCTTATGTCCAGTCAGCGGCGCCCTCGTCAAAAGCGGCAGCATTGTGGGGTTAGCTAGTGCGCTATTAGAAAAGCAAAATGAACGCTTTTTGTCACCTCGTCGTTACGTACTCGAAAAATTCGACATCATCAAAATGGTTTCGTCTTACAACGATATATCAGAAGGAGCTTACGCATGATTGATTGGTTGCTTGCGGGACTTTGTTTGTTTTCAGGTGCGTTGATTGTCTATCATCACGCAGCCTACCCTTTGTTACTGCGTTGGTATGCGAAAAGCCACCCCGCACGCAAAGTTGAAGAGAGTCATCGTTGCTACAAAGAGGAACAGCAAGATTGCACGTTGCCGACCATCACCGTTCTTGTTCCTGCATTTAACGAAGAACAGTGGATCGCAGACAAGATTCGTAACCTTGCTTCACTCGATTACCCAAAAAAGAAGTTGGAAGTCATTATCGCTTGCGATGGTTGCACTGATAACACAGTCGCCATTGCACAAATGACCATCCAAGAAGCGATGTGCAGTGATGTTTATTTTGAGATACATGACCATCAAGTAAACCGAGGTAAAGTCGCGGTTGTTAATGAAGAAGTGACACGTATAACCAGTGATATCACGGCGATGAGTGATGTTTCTGCCCTTATTTCATTGGATGCTTTGCTTATAGCTGCCGCTCATTTTGAAAGTGACAAGGTTGGAGTGGTAAACGCAACGTATCAACTTTGTCCAACAGGCAATGAAGGCGAAAACACGTATTGGCAGTACCAAACCGCGGTTAAAGAGTCTGAGGCTTCATTAGGTTCTAGCTTGGGTTCTCATGGCGCTTTCTACTTGTTTAGAACACACCTGTTTGAACTGCTTCCACTCAACACTATTAATGATGATTTCATCTTACCGATGCAAATCGTTAAACAAGGTTACATCGCCGAATACGAAACCCAAATGGTTGCATTAGAGCTAGAAGAATCGAACCTAGAAACAGACTTCAAAAGAAGACTTCGTATTTCAGCGGGCAACATGCAACAAGCGATTCGATTATTTGCCTTGTTCAGCCCGAAGTTTAAAGGCATCGCGTTTGCGTTCTTTTCAGGAAAAGGACTTCGCCTACTCACTCCCTATTTAATGATTGTGTGCTTAGTGTGCTCAATCTTACTTAGCAACTACTTGGTATTTGAAGCGCTGTTATGGGCTCAAGTTGCCGTTTATACCATTGGCGTCCTTGGCTGCATCTTGCCAAAGCGTCTAGTAAACAAACCTATTTCATTAATCTCTTATTTGATAGTTGGACACTACGCCAACTTCATTGGTGGCATTCGTTACCTAATCGGACTAGAAAACTCACCTTGGACACGAGCAAATCATTAAGGACTTATTATGATGAACATCGAACAGCTATCTACCCAAAACCTATACCAATACAAAATCTCACGTGCTAAACGTACTTTCGATTTTGTAAGCTCACTGATTGCTTTGATTTTGCTAGCGCCCGTATTTCCGTTGATTGCGATGGCGATTGCACTCACTTCTCGTGGCCCTATTTTCTACCGTCAATTGCGCGTTGGTAAATCGACACCGGAGAAAATGGAAATCTTTGAGATCATGAAATTCCGTAGCATGTACGAGGATGCAGAAACTCGCTCTGGTGCAGTTTGGGCTACCGCGAATGACCCACGAATCACGCCTGTTGGCCGCTTTTTGAGAAAGACACGTCTTGATGAACTACCACAACTGATCAATGTACTGAAAGGTGAAATGTCTCTAATTGGCCCGCGCCCTGAACGCCCTACTTTTTACACCAAACTAGAGAACGAAATTCCTTACTTTGCCGACCGTACATACGGTGTAATGCCTGGTATTACAGGGCTTGCACAAGTAAATCAAGGTTACGACACCTGTATTGATGATGTACGTCGTAAAGTAGGTTTTGACCACAGTTATGCACTAAGCCTATGTTCGGTTAAGTCTTGGATTGCCGCTGATCTCAGCATCATCTCTAAAACAATCATCGTAATGGTAGATGGTCGAGGTCGCTAAACCAGTATGGTCTAATGTGGATACAAAGCCTGTTTTCTATAAAGCCTTAGGGGGCGATTGGAGAGTCGCTAATGAAACACAGAGTGCCGAATTAGCCCACGTTAACTAGACTCGCTGCTCTCGGTTCTCAGTTGAATGGTGTAATAAGGTTTCTTCCCTATCAATTGACGTAAACATTGGCAATGAATGTATAACGCAGATGTGGCTTGAGTTAGGGATTAGAAATTAAGAGCTGAGAGCTCAGAGTTAAGAATTAAGAGTTAAGACGAGAAAGCTTATATTCATAGAAAACCACGGCACTTTTGTCAGAGGCTTGCTCAACAAAACCTAGCTTTTTAAGTAAGTTGGCAGAGGATATGTTTGAACGATCGACACCGCCAATCAGTGTTGACCATGACTCCATTTTAGCGACTTCTGTGATGAAACCCTTCAGTAGCTCACTCGCTAAACCCTTGCCCCAGAACTCTTCTGCAAGCAAGTAGCCAATATGAGCATCACTTTCGTCTTCTACATAAGCGAACAGAAAACCAATCAATTGATTATCGTTGGATTTCACTTGAAGTAAGCGGCTCCCCGACAACATTCGGTCGAGCCAAATTTCAGCCAGCTCACCTGACACAATACCATGAAAGTATGGTGGAAGGTTTTCAACGACTGACGGGATTAGAATGCCAGGTACTCGCTCAAGCAGAGCCGAACGTTCAGGAACAGTAAGTTCACCTGCGACTTCTTCTACTTTTAGTCTTTGAGTTTCAAACGAGATCGCCATGCGTCCTGCCCAATTTGATAAAAATGCGGATTATACACCTGAGTTCTCGTGTTGGCTTCGTTTCCAGGCTAAAGCAAACTAAAGAACAGCCACGCCTTCAACTTCAATCACTGAGTTAACATTTGCTCGCTCGATTATCTTGAGTAACGTCGTTTGAACTAACTCATTATCTCGGATTTCGGTTTCACAAGAAAAACGCTCTTCTTGAACACCATCGCCCTCACCCAGCATAAATTGAACTGCGACTTCCGTTGCGAGATCTTTGGTCGCTCCGTAGTACGCTAACGTGATTTTTGGGTATCCGTGGTCGCCTTTTTTAACCTGCTTTGCGATACGTTTCTTGGCTTTATCTAAATTCATGCAACTTCCTTTTAAGACTGAAATACAAGGTGACTAGAACACCTTTTTAAACGGTAAGCAATACAATCAGCGTTGGTTATAGAGATTCCCTAGCCTCTTGATACTAATCAAGATGGTACAGTCTTAGCACTTTAAAGAGTGATAGCTAGAACACAGAAAACCTGTTTAAGAAATATAATGACAACACATAAGAATTACGCGCCAAGAAGCGGTAGATGTTTTCGTTGTTGATAAGTTAAGGCTAACTCTAAGCACTGCTTGATTGGTGCTTTGGGAAGTGGTTCAGTTAGGTTCAAGACGATTGCCCGATTACCTTGAAATACCAATGTGCCATCGTGCAATTCTCTGAATGTGTCGACTAGCTTCGTTTGACAGTTAAAGAACAAGTAATAGTTGTTTGGTGACTTCAATTTCCAATCGATTCGAATTGGACTGCCCGTCTTAAC
This sequence comes from Vibrio sp. 10N.261.51.A4, assembly GCF_041471945.1. Classification (NCBI taxonomy): domain Bacteria; kingdom Pseudomonadati; phylum Pseudomonadota; class Gammaproteobacteria; order Vibrionales; family Vibrionaceae; genus Vibrio; species Vibrio sp. 10N.261.51.A4. The sequence goes on along the minus strand of NZ_JBFRPJ010000069.1, from coordinate 3,285 downwards.
GCTGTAACTCGGCTCGCCCCATTTCAGAGACTCTTCGACTTCACCTAAATCCAAATCAGAGCAAAGCTCAAAGATTAATGAACGCAACTCTTCAAGCCGAGCTCGAACATCATCGGGATACTCGTCGAAATGTGTTTTGATTGCTCTGTCCATTCAACCTCCGATTCATTTGTTGTGATATTAAAGTCCAGCTCACTTAAAGCATAGAACCTTAAACATTAGCCCAACTTTAAACGAAAAGTGCCAAGCCTCGTAAATCAATTTTGAGTTATCTGTTCGTTAGCGGTTTTCAAGGCCAGCTTTAAACCGTCCGTATCCTTACAACCAATGTAAACATGCTTTCCATTGCTTAGGCTTAACTTAAGCGCTGAACCTATCGATGCATTATACAACCAACCATCGCTCAGCATTCGGATACCAATACCTTGATACCACTTGCTTTGATAAAACGATGTCTCGGTAATGTCTGACACTTCTACATTCTTACGCCAAAAACCAAAGCCGAAATACCAACCTAGTACATTGTCTTTGACCTCAATGGTCATGGAGAAAAAGAGCAAAGCAATTAAACCATTGATGGCGTGAGCGACTAATGTCCCGGGGTTATTATCCGAGGTAACGACAATGAAAGCACTTATCGCAACAAGGATGTGCAGCAATCCCTTGTTGAATTCCTTACTATAAAACACAGTGACAACTCCTATAGACAACGAACAACCCATTAACTAGGCAACAGCTATCTTACAGCGGCCTTTCTAAATAATCGTAGTAAGTAATGCAGGCATACTCCCACAACCAAACCAAGTAGCATCGCCTTAATACTACCAACCCAAAGTATCAAGCCAGAATAACCTTGTCCCGGACCTAAGCCTTGTTTATTAATCACATCGACGAACATAAATCCGTTCCACAGCACATGCAGTGAGGCTGTAAATCCATGCACACAAATTGCGATGGTTCCAAGTAACTTGTACTTGCTAATGACTGGTGCGCCACAAAAAATGACAACAAGCCCAAAGGTCAAAATCAGAGGGCCCGACAGTACTAAAGTGAGTGTGATTACTTCAACGTGGCTCTCTATGCCATAACTGTATGTACAAAATACCATTGTCATTGAAAACAAAAGCGAAATGAGTGCGAACCATAGCGTTCTATTCATTGGGGTTCCCTGCCTTATAGTGGGTTTAGGACAAATTCGATAATCGACAGGAAGAACTAATTACCAAAAATACGGCATGAGAAATGCCCTTGTTACACGACTATTCGATGGACAACTCAGACTTTCATAAACCCAATGTAACGTGAGACTTAGAACATAAGCTAGATAGCAAAAAGGCCACTCACCTTCGCGCCTGACTGCATACCTTTTTGAGCTTCTTGTTGAACCCAAATAACATTTTCATTTGAAGTGGGAACCTCAAACCAAGACCAAAACAGATCTAACATTTCAGGTGTCACTTCATAAGACTTGCCATTGAGTTCCGAGTTGCGGCTAAATGCTCTCTGCTTACAAGTCTCAAACGGAACATCAAGGTAGTGAACTTCGCTGCCCACGCCTAGGTTTGATGCCCAACTTATAAAAGAATCTCGGTCGGACTTACGCCAAAAACCGAAGTCAAAAATCACCGGGACACCCAAGGAAAAGAGCTGCATTGCAGACTCCTTGAATAAACCTTGTAACGTAGCCAGCCGGCGATCAAAAACTTCACGCTCCATATGCTCGCCATACAAAGGAATCATCCACTCATCAATCGAGAAACGAAAGGCACCATGCTTTTCTGCAAGCGCTTTAGAGTAAGTAGTTTTACCTGAGCCAATAAAGCCACATACGAAGTAGATTTTAGTCATGATGCTCCATTAGTCTCCTTGTTACGCATGATTCTTTCTTTTAGAAGTGTACCAATACTGCTAACTACAAACGTAAAAGCAAAAGCCACAAGTGGTCGATAGAAATCAAACGCACCATCCGTCATAAAAAAGTACTGATGAATGGCAACACCAAAACCAACACCAACACCTAATGCCAGCTTCAGATTCTTTAAAATTCCTTGTTTCATGTTCATTCCCTCGTAGAAAGCAACACTATGTATAGGTGTGAGTGACGTTATGACCAGACCTTAAACCATTGTTACATAAACACTGAGATTGAAGTAAGCCGAAAACAACAGCGCTGGGCATTAGTCTTAAATGCTATGTCGGGCTAATTTTTCCTGACGTTCTTGAGTGCATGTTTGATCTTATCGTAAATAAAACTAAGAACCGCACCGACAAAGACAAATAAACTAAGGTCAATCAGAGCAAGCTTAAGACTGAACGGATCTGAAAACAGGTTATAGGTGAATCCCATTTGCAAACCAATAAATTTAGCTAAAAAAATTGTAGGTATGATCAGAAGTATATTCACGTATGACCTGAAAAATTGACTAGAAGTAGAGTTCTAAAGCACATACTACTTTTGCTCATTTCTCAGGCAAGGAAATAGGTCTCGATTTACCCTGAAACGGGGATGCAATATGAATTTCAACACGATGAGTGGTGCGCCCTGTTCAAGGCGGAGTAACGCAATGCCGAAGCAGCCTTATACTTCTTAAATGGCTAATACAAAGGCATAGTTAAAATGCCGTGTGTTGTGAATCACTCTTGAACAGCTCGGATGGATAATAAGCACTCCAATCTAGTAAGATGAGGCTCAGACTTGCTATACGTTACTTCCAAGCTCAGAATTTGGCCTCAACTTATTGCTAAAAACGAACAGGCAACTAACCAAAATGCCTATCTCGAAAAGCTGACATAGAAAAGATGCTGTCTTAAACACCAGACCAGATTCCATCCAGGGCATCGCTATTTCCATTAGCACAGCGGCAAAAACCAAAGCATACCCAACCCATTGATGCCACTTACCTAACATGGGTGAAAAATGATAGAAAGCTAACAAATAGAGCACCGAAAAAAAAGGCATTATAAACCAAGTGAAATATTCAAGAATTTCAACTAACGAGCGACCAACTTCGCCCAAAATCACCATTAGAATCGGGATAATAAAATTGAGTATCATGTAAAGAAACGGGTAGATAAGAATACCCAAGGTAAGATACCGAACCGACTTTTTAACTCTAGTTTCCACTTGTACTACCTTCTCAAGTTGGAGTAGCGCATGACTCCCAATTAACTTGCTTAGCAATACAAAGATTCAGCATTGTGCCATAAACACTAAAACTGGAGTAAAAGCAAAAATGCCAAGCGTTGGGAATCCCTCTTAAATTGCTTGTATGGATAATAAGCGCT